>CAMOXW010000191.1 GCA_946629405.1 uncultured Ruminococcus sp. | reverse complement strand
TGTCTGTCGGTGCGGACAAGCCTGGTGAAATCTGCACTCACAGGCGATGCGAAGGCTGTTGCGGACGAATAGCGGCTGAGCTGCTTTAAAGTCACGAACATGAACTCCGCAAAGCTGCATCCGCCGAGTCTCGCCTCCGGAACGACATTGCAGCTCAGGACGAGCGGCTCCTCAAGCACGGACATCGGGTCAATGGCTGCGGCAGGCTCAGGGGATATATAGACAGCCGCAGTATCAGCAGAATCCCGCCGTATATCGGTCAGGACTGCGTTCTCCTCCGTGAACCTTGCAAGCGCTGCGTTCGTTCCGAAAAAACCTCCCGCGGCAACCGCTGCAAGCAGGATAACAAATACGATAGTATTCTTCAAGCTTTCAGCTCCTATCTTGTTGGCGGCGCGAAGAAGCCCTCGACAAAGCCGCCGTCAATGTTGTAAAGTGTTATCAGCGTGCTGCCGGAAATCGGGAGATACTGGTACAGGCTGCCCTTGTATACGGTATATTCCGGCACACCGGGAGTGATTCCGCCGAAAACTGTCTCGGCAATGTAGGATATGCAGTCCAGCTCAGCGCCGGTATTGTGCAGAAGCGAAACAAGCAGGGCGTTGTACCAGAAACGGGAATAGGGCGATGTGACGCCAAGCATCTCCAGCGCCTCCCGTGAAAGCTCGCTGAAGCCGTCGGAGAAGCCTTCAGCTCCGGAATTGCCGGAGCTTCTCTCCTCAAAGGTCAAGGACGCACTCAGATTTGAGTTGAGATCCTCAAGCTCGCGTACAAGGTCGGGGGAAGCAATATCCCTTGTGAATTCCTCCGCAAGCCTGAGCGCACGGTCAGGATCACCCTCCTCGAATGCCTCGTCCGGGACGAAACGTATGTATATCACCCGGAAATCGTGCTGAGAAACTATCAGCTCAAGGTGCAAGAGCCTGCCTGATCTGCTTCTATAGTGGAAACGGTCAATGTGAAAATATCCGTTCGTGCTGAGGTAGACAGCATATCCGAGAGATTCAATGTAATCCGCCGTGATCTCAGTTTCCGGCGAAGCAAGGCTCAGACACCGTGCCAGACCCGCGCAGATCTGCCGCTCCTGATCATATTCCTTAGGACGATTCGGCTGATTTTCACCGGAGAGCACCCTCATGGGATCGAAGCCTGCATTTTCGCCTGAATTGATATATACCGCCCGGCTTTCGGCTGAGCTTCGCGCTATGCTCGCACTTTCGGCTGAACTGCCGTATATCAGTGCCGAGAAGTCAACGCTGTAGTAGCCTGCCCCAAGAACTGCCCCGAGCAGAAGTATAAACGCTATTGTATGCTTCACAGACATTCCTCCCCGGAGATCGTGATATAGACCGTTGTGCCCTTGCCCTGCTCGCTTTCAAGACTGAGCACTGCATTGTGAAGGCTCGCTATCCTTACGCAGAGCGCAAGTCCGAGGCCTGCTCCGCCCGCTTTCCTGCTGCGTGACTTATCGACCATGTAAAACGGCTCAAAGACCTTTCCTGTGTCCTCAGGGCTCATTCCGATGCCGTGGTCGGTGACAGCAATGACTGCGCTGCCGTCCTTCATAGCGGCTGAAAGCTCTATCTCCTGCCCGATAGCCGATGCCTTGACAGCGTTCTCGATGATGTTGTAAAGCAGGGACTTGAACAGCTCCTCGTCAGCGGAAAGCGTGATATCCTCGCAGGTGCATTTCAGAGTAACTGAGCTTTTCTGGAGTATCGGAGCAAGTGAGGTCTCGGTATCCCTTATCATGTCAGGGAGGCTCACAGGCTTCTTTTCAGTCTCAGTGCCCCCGAGCGAGATCAGCTCCATAAGCTTGCCGGAAAGCGACCTCAGACGGCGTGTTTCGTCAACTATGACCCCGGCATACTCAACGCGCTCCTTGTCGGAAACGTTCTTTTTGATCTTGAGCAGGTCGGCAAAGCCGAGTATCGAGGTTAGGGGAGTTTTCATCTCATGTGCAAGATTTGCGATGAATACCTGTCTGTCCTCTGCGGTCTTTTCAAGACGTGCCGCGTGGGACTGGACTGCCTCAGCCATAACGTTCATATTTCCCGCAAGCTCGCGGAATTCCCGGCTTCCGCGCTGGCGTATCCGGAGCTTGTAATCGCCTGCCGCGATCGCCTTTGTGTACATATTCAGCCGGCTAAGCGGGCGAAGAAGCAGCATCACTGTGACGAGCAGTATCAGCGAGACCGCCCCCGCCGAGACCATTCCGACCCGCCGCACAAAGTCCCTCTGACGGCTGCGGAGGGTGTATATCTCCGAAACATCCGAGACCCGGACTATGATGAAGGGCTTTTCCTCTACCGTAAGCTTTGAGCAGACTGTCATGTAGTGGGTGCTCCCGCTCTCAAATACACGGAGCTTGTACTCATCTCCGGAAAATTTCAGCACTTCAATATATCTGTTGAATTCATCAAGGGTAAACAGTTCAGGGAGCTTGCTGCGGGCTATGAGCTGCCTGCTTCCGCTGTAAATTGCAGCAGCGGACTTTCCCTGAACACCGCTGCGAACGATATCCTCAGCGATGGTTTTTATACTCTCATCCCCGAGCAGGAGCTTGCCCGAGCGGAGGCGTTCATAGACGGCTGAATTTGCGAAGGATGCGGCAAAATATTCATACTCACTTATCGCGTGGGACTGCTCCCGTTCAAGAATGAGCCGGTGGCTGTTGTTGAGCAGCGTTATGGAAATAACGTTAACTACAAGTATGATAAGGCACAGCGAGCTCAGAAATATCCTCTGCCAGAGCTTCATTGGCTGTCCTGACTTTCAAGGCGGTATCCGAGCTTCGGAATGGTCACGAGCCTGTCCTTCAGCCCGAGCTTTCGGCGCACCTGCTGGACGTGGATATCAACAGTTCTGCTCTCGCCCTCAAATTCGTAGCCCCAGATGCTTGAAAGCAGCCTTTCACGCGAAACGGCTATGTCCTGATGCTGGAGAAAGTAAACGATCACGTCATATTCCTTTGGGGTAAGCTGAACTGTCTCTCCGCCGTTTGTAACGATATGCCGCGAAGTATCGACGGTAATAGCTCCGTATGTGATAACATCAGCGGTCTTGTTGGAGCGGCGCAGCACGACGTCGATACGCGCAAGCAGCTCAAGTGCTTCAAAGGGCTTGACGATATAGTCCTCTGCACCAAGCCGCAGTCCCCGCACCTTATCGGTGACGTCCTGCATGGCAGTGAGAAATATTACCGGAGTGCCGCAGTCCTTTATCCTGTCCATGACCTCAAAGCCGCTCATCCCGGGCAGCATGACGTCCAGAAGTATAAGGTCGTATATCCCCCGCAAAGCCTCATCAGCTCCGCTTGTCCCATCATAACGGCAGTTGCCTTCATAGCCGACTATCGCAAGGGTAGCTTTTATCATTTTAGCGATGTTCTCATCGTCCTCAATTATCAGTATATTTATCATGATAGAATTCCTCCCTGTACTTTAATTGTATCAGCAAAAAGAAACTCTGTCAAACCTTCCGCAAAAATTTTGCAAAACTTTTGCAAATCTGATCCAGGAGGCTGCTCCTCCTGAAATGGTACCATACGATCCTGAATATAAAAAACTGCCGCTGTTATAACAGCGGCAAATTTTTACCATTGCGGTGAAGTTCAATGTATGCCGGGAATAACTCCCGTGTCAGCCGTACAGCTCCGCAGAACATCCGGGCGCTGACAATGTTACTTTGTACCGAAGATACGGTCGCCGGCATCGCCTACACCGGGTATGATGTACTTGTCCTCGTTGAGCCCCTTATCCATAACGCCGGCGTATATCTCGACATCCGGATGAGTGGTCCTGATAGCCTCAACGCCCTCGGGAGAACAGATTATGCACATGAACTTGATGTGCTTGACGCCAAGACTTTTCAGCTCGGTAATAGCAGCAACTGCCGAATTTCCCGTAGCAAGCATCGGGTCAACGATGATAGCATCACGCTCGGAAATGTCCTCAGGCATCTTTGAATAATACTTCACAGGTTCCTGTGTCACAGGATCACGGAATATTCCGATATGGCCTATCTTAGCGGCAGGAACGAGCTGTGTCACGCCGTCTACCATGCCAAGACCCGCGCGGAGTATCGGGATGAAAGCGAGCTTTCTTCCGGAGATGATCTTAGACTTTGCAACTTCAAGAGGTGTCTCCATTTCGATCTCTTTAAGCGGAAGGTCGCGTGTAGCCTCATAGCAGATGAACATTGCTATCTCGGAAACGAGCTCGCGGAATTCCTTTGTGCCTGTGTTCTTATCTCTTAAAAGTGTGATCTTGTGCTGTACAAGTGGGTGGTCAATAATATGTAACTCTCCCATATCAACAGCTCCTTTCATATTTTATTTCATATAATTCTTTTCGGGTATCTAACCTTTTATGTGGCTGCGCGTTCGCAAATTGCACCCATCGAACACCTTTTTTGTTATTTACCCTTCTTTTCAATGCAGTAACAGACTTCGCCCTCAGGAACAATGCCCTCTCTGATAAATCTCTGCACTGTTTCAGTTCTGTGCATCAAAGACTTTTCAAGAACTCTTCCGGATTTTGTGTTTTCAGCCCTGTGATAAGCCTCAAGCCGTTCAAATCCTGTATTTGCGAATGCGTATCTGATAAGTCCCGACAGTGCCTCGCCGGCATATCCCCTGCCCCAGAATCGTTTTCCGATACAGTATTCGATCTCGGCAGTGCGGCAGTCTTCCCAGACCTTGCAGAATGCTATCTGTCCGATATTCTCACCGCTCTGCTTTTCAACAACTGCCCACCGGTACAGTGATTCCGGACCGGATATATACCCGCTCAAAAGCTTCATAACCTGCGGCAGATCGGTATAGACCGGTTCACCGTATTCAGTCTGTATATCAGGATCGGCTGCCCAGTTTTTCAGCATATCCTCTGCGTCATTGCTGCGGAATGGTCTGCACAGAAGCCTTTCAGTTTCAAATAAGCCGCAGCTCACTTGTTTTCAAGGTCAGTGATAAGGTCGATACGTCTTTGATGACGTCCGCCCTCAAAGCCTGTTGTGAGGAATATCTCAGCAAGTTCACAGGCAAGTCCGTTTCCGAGAACTCTTGCGCCCATACACATTATATTTGAATCATTGTGAAGACGTGTGAACTTTGTTGAGAATGAATCTGAGCAGAGTGCGGCTCTTATGCCCTTTATCTTGTTAGCGGCAATAGACATACCGATACCTGTTCCGCAGATAAGGATACCTCTCTCACAGTTGCCTGAGGTGACCTCAGCACATACCTTCTCAGCTATCACAGGATAGTCGCAGGGCTCACCATCAGTACCAAGATCATTGAATTTGAAGCCTTTTTCCTGCATCGCAGCGATAACTGCCTTTTTCATTTCCACTCCAGCGTGGTCGCAGCCAATTGCTATCATATTTTAATTCTCCAATCAAATCAGTTTTTCCTCTGTCTGTCCTCGAGGTCCTTTTCAGCCTTGACCTTCTGTAGATAGGATACCTCCAGCTCATCCGGCTCAACAAGCTTCAGCGATGCTCCTGCAAGACAAACACCGGAAGCGTTCTGCAATCTTGCATACGGCGGTGCGATAAAGAGCATCGGTGAACTGTAAGAAGTAAAGAAGTCCCCTGCCCCGTCGCCGCAAAGCAGGACTTCCTCGCCGTTCATAGCAAGTTCCTGTGCAAGTTCATCGCACGAGATCATACGCTCCGCAGTGACCGGTTCAACTGCATATCCGTCGCTTCTATAAAGGCAATTGTAAACAAGATCGCCCCTTGCCTTCATAACAGCACATATCATACCCTTGTAGGCGATATTATTGCACGCAAGTCCGAGAAGTGTAGAAACACCGCAGCATTTCACACCAAGTCCGAAGCCAAGTGCCTTCACTGCCGCTACGCCTATTCTGAGGCCCGTATAAGAACCAGGACCATTTGCAACTGCTACCGCTCCTATATCCGCCATGGTTTTTCCGGACTGTGAAATAATGTCCCTTACCATAGGCATTATGACCTGCGAATGTGTTTTCTGGGTGTAGAGCAGGCTCTGGGCAAGGAATATCTCAGCTTCCGTGTCGAAAAGTGCAGCAGAGGCGGTCTTTCCGGATGTGTCAATCCCAAGAATCAGCAAATCTGTCACCGTCCTCAATAATTATCTCACGCTCAGACTCACTGAGTCTGTTTATTGTGATGTACAAGGTATTCTCCGGGAGAAAGTCAGCGATATTCTCCGACCACTCAACAGCCGCAACGTTCTCATCAAAGGGATAGTCGTAAAAGCCTGTTGACTCCAGCCCTTCCTCGTTCATTATGCGGTACATATCAAAATGGTAGAGCGTCATTTTATCGCCGCGGTACTCGTTGACAAGGGCAAAGGTCGGGGAGGTCACGTTGTCTCCGAGCCCCATACCTATGGATATACCGCGGGTGAAGGTGGTCTTTCCCGCGCCGAGCCCTCCCTTGAAGGCTATCATATCTCCCGGACGAAGGAGCCTGCCGAACTTTTCAGCAGCGGCAATAGTCTCCTCCGGGGAGTGGGTAATAATTCTTATCATATCAGAAAAGTCCGGTTATACAGCCGTTGTTGTCGCAGTCGATATTGAACGCAGCAGGATTCTTCGGAAGTCCCGGCATCGTCAGGATATCGCCTGTGTAGATGACCACGAAGCCTGCACCGGAGGAAAGTCTTGCGTCGCGGACAGTTATGCTGAAATTCTTCGGCTTTCCGAGCAGAGCCGGATTGTCCGAGAGCGAATACTGGGTCTTTGCGATACATACCGGGATATCGCGGAAGCCTATGCCCTCTATCTCCTTTATTGCCTTTTCAGCCTGAGGGGTATAGACAACGCCGTCCGCGCGGTATATCTCCTTCGCAATGATCTCCACCTTGTCCTTTATCGGGAGGGAGGTACTGTAAAGAGGCTTGAAGCCGCTTGCACTGTCGGAGCAGAGCTTTATAGTTTCACATACCTTTTCGGCAAGCTCCCTGCCGCCCTCGCCGCCTTTTGCGAATACCTCGCACATCGAGACCTCAACACCCATTTCGGCGCAGAAATTCTGCACGAACTCTATCTCAGCAGAGGTATCGGTGCTGAAACGGTTTATCGCAACGACTACCGGGACGTGATACTTGTGCATATTTTCGATGTGGGTTCTGAGGTTGACTATTCCCTTTTCGAGCGCCCACATATTCTCCTTCGCAAGGTCGTTTTTCTGCACTCCGCCGTTGTATTTGAGAGCTCTTATCGTCGCAACAAGAACTACACAGGCTGGAGTAAGTCCGCCGTATCTGCACTTTATGTCAAAGAACTTCTCAGCACCGAGGTCTGAGCCGAAGCCTGCCTCAGTGATGCAGTAGTCGCCGAGCTTCAATGCAAGCTTGGTGGCGCGTATGGAGTTGCAGCCGTGTGCTATATTTGCGAAGGGTCCGCCGTGGATAAAGGCAGGATTGTTCTCGAGGGTCTGGACGAGATTCGGCTTGAGAGCATCTTTCAGGAGGGCAGTCATAGCTCCGCACGCACCGGTCTGCCTTGCAAAAACAGGCTCACCGCTGTAGGTATACGCAACGAGGATATTGCCCAGTCTTTCCTTCAGGTCCGCAATGTCGGTAGCAAGGCACAGTATTGCCATTACCTCGGAGGCAACAGTGATATTGAAGCCGTCCTCGCGGGGAACACCGTTGGCTTTTCCGCCAAGGCCTACGATAACGTTCCTGAGAGCGCGGTCGTTCATGTCAAGGCAGCGCTTGAACATTATCCTGCGTGGGTCGATACCGAGCTCATTGCCCTGCTGGAGATGATTGTCTATCATGGCGCAGAGAAGGTTGTTTGCAGCAGTTATAGCGTGCATATCGCCTGTGAAGTGGAGGTTTATGTCCTCCATAGGCACTACCTGAGCGTAGCCGCCGCCGGCAGCACCGCCCTTTATACCGAAAACAGGTCCGAGCGAGGGCTCACGGAGCGCAAGAACTGCCTTTTTGCCGATCTTTCCCATAGCCTCTGCAAGGCCTACGCTGACGGTAGTTTTTCCCTCGCCGGCGGGAGTGGGGTTGATAGCGGTAACAAGAATGAGCTTGCCGTCCTCGCGGAAGGCGGTCTTGGAGTAGAGTTTTTCCGAGAGCTTTGCCTTATAGTGACCGTAAGGCTCGAGGTCGTCCTCGTCAATGCCGAGACCAGCGGCAATTTCGGTGATTTTTTTCATCTTCGCGTTCTGAGCGATCTCGATATCAGATAACATAGTATTACCTCCGGAGATAAAAATAAGTATACTATATATTTTACCACACCTGATGTAAAAATGCAAGACTTTTTGTTATCAGTTATCAGCATAAGACAAAGCAGTGTCTTATGAGCTTCTGACGGGCACCGAATATTTTCAAAGAAAGATGAATATACTGTGGAGAAAGGTTATAATAACGAGGTGAGAAAAATGAAACGCCGTAAAAAAAATTTCCTTGCAAAAGCAGCAAGAGCAGCCGCACTTCTTGTCACACCCTCGCTGATCGCCGCCTCTGCAAGCGGTATAGGCAGGCTGAGAAGCCACGATACGCTGAAAGCTGCCCGCTCCCCTGCTATGTCAGCCGGCGCAGGCGAGGACACTCTCACAGACCGCATGACCTCCGGAAACGACCTCTACGGAAGTCTCATCCTCTCAGAGGGCTACGGTATCTCAGACGAATCAGCCGACGTTACGCCCGGAGTAAAGCTCGTAAGTCCGCTTGAAATGACCTCCCCAGCCCCCGGAGAAAAGCCTTATCCTACCTCATGGGGAAGCGGCGGCACAGTCGTGCGGACGACCTATAAGCCATACTCCGGCAGCACGTTTTTCAATTTGGAGCGCTGCGGTCAGGTCAACAACAAGACCTCCGTCCCCAACGAGACCCTTCTTGCCGAGAGCCGCTGTCTGCCGGACTTCACCATAAGTGATACCTCTGAGCCTCAGGTGCTTATCTATCACACTCACACCTGCGAGAGCTTTGAACCGTTCGTCCGCGAAAACTTTGACACGGCCTTCAACTACCGTACAACCGACGAGACAAAAAACGTCGTCATGGTCGGCGACGCTATCGAGGCTGAGCTTGAAGCGCAGGGCATAGGCGTAATCCATGTCCGGACTATTCATGACCACCCCTCCTACAACGGTGCTTACGACCGCAGCAGAAGCACTATTCTTCCCATTCTTGAGCAGTACCCCTCGATAAAGGTAGCCCTCGATATCCACCGCGATGCGATATCCGGCGAGGGCGTTGTCTATCAGCCTTACATTGAGGTCAACGGCAGGGAGGCTGCCCAGATAATGATAATCTCCGGCTGTGACGACGGCACTCTCGGGATGCCGGAGTATATGAAGAACTTCCGTTTTGCAAGCTCTCTCCAGCAGCAGCTCGAGGGCGATACCCCGGGACTTACCCGTCCCATACTCTTTGACTACCGCAAATATAACCAGGATCTCACCACCGGCAGCCTTCTCATTGAAGTCGGCTCGCACGGAAATACGCTTGAACAGGTGCAGTATTCCGGTCAGCTCATCGGGCGTTCGCTCGGGAAGCTCCTCCGCTCTTTCGCACCGCGTTCCGGACAGGAGAAATGATGCACAGGAATAAAAAAAAGACCGCCGCAAGGTCGGTCGTGGTATACCTTATCCTCTCGGCAGGCTTATGGATGTTTCTTGATTCCTACTCGGCATTCCGACGGAGAATGACCGGTGAGGACACCGCTCCCGCAAGTATCACGCTTAACTCCGGCAGCGCCTCTGTGAGCGTGCTCGACCGCGGTGCTGAGATAGACCTTTCACCGTTTGAGCCCGAGAGCAAGCTCTATTGTGCGGCTTATATCGCTTCGCCCGATGAGCTCAGGGCAGTCGGGTTCATGATCTCACTTTGCCGCTATTTTTGACCTTACGCTGCTGTAGAAGCTGTTGAGCTCGCCCGAATAGATGAGCGTAGCTCCCGGAAATCTCCTGAAATCGTCCGGCTTATAGAGGCAGAACGGCTTATCAAGGCGGATGCCGATCTTGTCCATAGTATATGCAACGAACTGAGAACAGAGGAAATTCTTCTTCCTGCTCCACTCGATGTCAAGGTAGACGGTCAGCAGACCGAGGATATTATATGAATATACGTTCCTGTTGTCGGAGAAATGCCTTATTATCCGGTAATAAGCTGCTTTCTGCTCAGGTGTGACAGATATCCTGTATATCTCGCACGGTATGATACCGTAATTTCCGAGGGTCCCCTTCCCCACGGTCTCCTTGTTAAAGGTAGCAGGCAGCGGAAAACGCCTGTATGTACGGCAGAAGCTGTACATCTCTGATAGCGTGACATCGCCGGAAAGTGAAACGTGATTGAACGGCTTCTTTGTGATGAACCTGAAAAATCTTGCAGGTCTCGTGCCGGTCTGAGCCATTACTATATAAATATAATCTTCCAGTGCTGCTTCCTCCTTTCGATAAATTCAATATATTATAACATATTATATCCCGGATTTCAAGCCCTTTGACACTTTTTTTCAAGCAAATTTTAACGGAGCGTGATGATATGGAACTTCCCCGCGGCTGGCGGCGGCTCGGCATGACGCTGATAGCCGACGCGCTGATCTTCGTGCTTTGCGCGGCATTTTTCTTCATAGGCAGGCTGATGTTCTTCTCCTCGGCTGACAATGGGGGCGGAAAAGGCATATTTCTGCCGGTCATCATGTATCACAGCGTTTACGGAAATACCCCCGGAGAATACATAGTCACTCCCGCTCAGGCTGAAAGTGACCTGCGCTGGCTGTCCGGACACGGCTACACCGCAGTCAGTGCCGGAGAGGTCATAGAATATTCTGCCGGCCGGGGAGCTCTCCCGGAAAAACCGGTGATGATAACTCTTGACGACGGTTATTACAACAACCTCTCAGAATTTCTTCCGCTTCTCGAAAAGTATGATATGTGTGCGGTGGTGTCGGTCGTGGGAATGTACACCGACCGGCTCGCTGCTGCTGACCCTCATGTTCCGGCTTATTCCTACCTGACATGGGAGGATATCGCTGAGCTTTCAGCATCAGGGCGTGTTGAGATAGGCAATCATACATACGATATGCACTCTTTGCGCGGAACACGGCGCGGCTGCATGAAGCTGCCCGGAGAGGACGAGAAAGCCTACCGCGAGGCACTGTCTGCCGATATCGGCACCCTCCAGAGCGAAATAATGAGCCATACCGGGCTGCTGCCGCAGGTTTTCGCCTACCCGTTCGGAGCGATAAGCCCTGAGAGCCTTCCGCTGCTCCGCGAGCAGGGCATACGCATGACCCTGACCTGCTATGAAAAGGCTAACTATATCACCCGCAGCCCGGACTGCCTTTACGGCATCTTCCGCTATAACCGCAGCGGTCTGCTCAGTACGGAGGAATACATGGCCCGGCTGCTTCATGAATAAAAAACAAGAGCGCTCCCACCGGAACGCTCTTGATTTTCTAACGTTAACTTAGTTAGCTCTCTCAACTTTACCCGAACGCAGGCATCTTGAGCAAGCGTAGATATGACAAGGAGTACCCTTGACGATAGCCTTAACACGCTTTACATTAGGCTTCCATGTTCTGTTAGTTCTTCTGTGTGAGTGGGAAACTTTGATACCAAAAGTAACGCCCTTTCCGCAGATATCACATTTTGCCATCAGGCTGCACCTCCTTAAAAAACTTGTGAAAACATACAACATGATTATTCTATCACAAATCTCAGAAAAATGCAAGTGTTTTTTGAAAAAAACTTGAAAAAAATTTTTTAGGCGTTAAAATTTTCGTATTTTACTTGAAAACGCTGAGAGAATGTAGTATAATATAAATTGTATTACTGTTTTCTGACAGTTCAGAAAGGAAATTTATGGATTTAAATTTAACAATCAAACTGTTTGCAAGAGTAGTGACGCTCCTGCTCGTCCTCCCTGTCCATGAGGCTGCACACGCTCTCACGGCTAAACTTTTCGGCGACAATACCGCCGAAAACCAGGGCAGGATATCCCTCAGTCCCTTCGTCCACCTCGACCCGATCGGCTCGATGCTGATGTTACTGACAGGCTTCGGCTGGGCTAAGCCGGTAAGCGTTGAGCCGAGGAATATGAAGAATCCCCGCGCGGGACTCGCCGTGACTGCCCTCGCCGGACCTCTCTCGAACCTCATCGCTGCCTTTGCAGCAGGTCTCGTGAACGCCTGCATCCGCTGCACAGAGGGCGGAAGGACCGCAATCTATGTTGTCTCCGACAAGGTCTCGACCACCTACTGCGTGCTCCTGCTCACGGAGTTCCTCATGATGGTCAACATCGGCCTTGCGATCTTCAACCTCATACCTATCCCGCCGCTCGACGGCTTCAATGTAATGCGCTTCTTCACGGGTCCTAAGGTCGACCGCTGGTTCTACCAGCATTACCAGCAGATACAGATGGGCTTCCTCATCTTCCTTCTCGTGCTCAACTTCGACCTCATCCCCGATAAGTACAACCCCCTGCTTGCTGCACAGAACGC
>CAMOXW010000190.1 GCA_946629405.1 uncultured Ruminococcus sp. | reverse complement strand
TCGTTACCCTTCATAAGATTTCTTTCCAAAGCTTAACAGCTCCTTTCGGTGATAGTTATTTTACTTTTCGATAACAATTGCACAGTCAGGGCACATAGTTGCGCACATTGCACAGCTTATGCAAGCATCCTGATCGGTGCATTCAGCGTAGAAGTAACCCTTCTTATTGCGCTTTTCCTTCTGGAGAGCGACTATCTTCTTGGGACAGGCAGCAGTACAGAGACCGCAGCCCTTGCAGCGCTCAGTTATGACCGTCATCTTTGCCATTCTTTTCACTCCCTTCGCATAGCTATATAAGATGTAATGCGGATATTCTCCGCGTTTCTGATGATATTATCTGTCCCACGGCAGTCTGACATACACCTTTATCGGCAAAATATCGTCTCTGTCCGAGAGCTCGCACAGCTCCTCGGGACAAGTCGTGAACGCGAGCGGAAGTCCGGTCTTTGCCGAGACCTTAGCCGCAAATTCAGCCGACTGATCGACCACCTCAAGAGTTGTCTCGCAGCCGAGGTTGGTATTGTTCACAATGGCTGTGTGCTTCATTCTTGAAGCAGCCTCTATCTCATACATCAGCGCAACAGCCTCATTCGCATTCGAGGTGAGTGTGCGGCGCTGGTTGATGACATACAGCATATCTATCTGGTCTGCGAAGCGCTCGAGCATAGCCTCGGCATAGCGTCCGAGCGCGGTCGCGCCTGCATCGTCGCCGCCCACGTCGATGATGAGGCAGTCCTCGCTGACGGCGAGCTGCTCAACGTCGAACTGTATCGACGGCACGTCGAGGTTTGTATTTGCAAAATCGGGAGCGATGAGCTTGATGCCCTTCTCCTCGAAAAGCTGCTTGAAATCGGCAGTACGGAAATACGGGTTCACAAGGTCGAGGTCTACGACAGCTACCTTTTTGCCCTCTTCGGCGGCTCGCACAGCAAGGTTGACCGAGAGATTTGTCTTTCCGCTTCCGTAATGACCGGTGATGATAGTAATTTTTTTCATAAATATCCTCTTCCGGGCTTCTAAAAATCCTATAACTTATATTATACCACTTTACATCAGCAAATGCAAGCACTTTTTTATTCGCGGACTTTTTCATAATCAATCAGAAAAAAATGATATGCAGCTCCTTGCTTTTTCTTAGAAAATGATGTACAATAAAAATAGTAAGCGATCCGATCCGGTAATTCGCTTCACTGTGTCACTCATCAGACATATTGAATTTCTGAATTGGTGAATATTGTATGTGTAAAAAAATAGCAACTAATTTTTTTGGAATAGATACCACATACGGTGCAGATAACCTTGGTATCGATGGTTTAGTTTTCCGTACAAAAAGCATTCCGGAAGAATATGAAAAAGAACTTGAAGAATTATTCAAACTGAAAAATAGCTTTGAGGACAAAATCCTATTGCCTGTTTTTTTCAAAGTATTACAAATAATTATGCTTGCTGTTTGCCTCATATTTTTATGCTGTTCGTTTGAAGCATTGGTCGGTGGTGTATCATTAAAAGTGCAGTACTCTAATGCACCTGAGCTCTTCTGGATCGTGGGTATGTGTTTTTTGGTGTGGTTTGTACTCCTTGTATCGCCAAAAATGTTGTTGAAAAGAGATGAAAATAAAGCTGAACTGGATGCGATATACGCACTCTATGATGACATATCTAAGTATCTTGAAATACCTGATCAGCATCTTGATATAGTTATTCTCGGTGAACTTTACAAAATCAAAGACGGTAAGTTACACCATGTAAAATCAGCTTACTATGATTATATTACTTTTCATATGTCGGTGTACGTTAAAGATGATAAGCTATGTTTGGCTGATAATTCGACAGTGTATGAAATTCCGCTCGCTTCATTTGTAAAGGCGAAATATGTGAAAGACAAAGTGGATTTTTCAGCTTGGACGAGTAATGAGAAATTCGATCCAGATCGGTATAATAAAAATCTGAAGATCCGATCATTCTACTATCGCCTTGAAATCAATGATGCTAATGGTAATTATTATTTAATAGTTCCCGATTGCGATTACGACGCCTCTGCCTTCATCAATTTGATTGGAATTGCTGTTGACAAGTAAGTCACGGTTTATAGTGATTTATGTAAGGAGCAGGCATAAAGCCCACTCCATTACACATTCCGCATCTGACGATAGATCTCCAGCCGTGACAGCCCATATTCTCATTTGTCCACTTTTTCATAAAAAACAAATCAGTTTCGATAACCAACTTTCCTGGTTCACATAATACATGATGATGTCTTATAAAATCAGAAAGGCTCCCAAATGGGAGCCTTTCTGATTTTTTGTCTGTCAGAGCGGTGTGTATTTACTTGGAATATTCGGGAAGCTTCTGGATAGAGCCTGCATCGAGCTTCTGGATAGCGAGGGCATCGTTCGCTGTAACGCCGTCGCCGGGGTCGAAGCAGTCAGCATTTGCTGCTCCCTCGGGCTTGAGTGCATACTTATCTTTGTTTGCGATGGACTGGAGTATAGCGACTGCATCTGCAACAGACACCTTCTTATCGAGGTTTGCGTCTCCGATAAGGTTTGCAGAGGGTGCAGTTGTCGTATCAGTGTCCGAAACTGTCGTAGTTGTTGTGGTAGTTGCAGAAGCAGTTGTCGTTGCCTTTGTTGTTGTAGTAACGATCTCGGGTATCTCAATGCCGTCTGTTATCTTGAAGTAAGCGTCCTTAGCTTCATAGTCCTTGTTGAAGAGGAGCGGATCTTTGGATGCGCGCCAGCTCTGGTCATCGGTCGTGCCCCATACAACGACTGCCGAAACGTAGTCCTTGTATTCAACGATAGCGTCGAAGATGTCGCTGTAATACTGAGCCTGAAGCTCGTATCTTGCATCGTCGACTGTAGCGTCGAGCTCGGTTATCTGGATATCGAGACCGGTCTTGCTGTACTTTTCAAGAGCAGACTTGTACATGCTGACTGACGGGAACGGATCGTTCGTGCCATTGTTGGTAACATTGAGGTGAGACTGCATACCGATACCGTCGATGTAGTGGCCGTCAGAATTGATATCTTCGGCGAGCTTAACGATGGCGTCGCTCTTCTGCATATACTCGTTGAAGTCGTTATAGTAGAGCTTTGTTCCCTCGGGAGCATACTTCTTCGCATAGACGAAGGCAGGCTTGATGAAGGAATTGTCGCCGAAGATCTTTACCCACGGAGAAGCCTCATAGTTGTTCTCCTGAGCAGGGAAACCGGCAGATCTGGGAGAACCGCCGTCAGTGAAGCACTCATTGACAACGTCCCACGCATAGAAGTCAACGTCGGGATATTCCGCCTTGACTGCCGTGAAAACGTTCTTGATGTAGTTCTCCATACGCTTGAGCATCTTTTCCTTTGATACCCACTCGCCGTCGTCAGCATAGCCCTCTTTGAAGAACCAGTCCG
>CAMOXW010000189.1 GCA_946629405.1 uncultured Ruminococcus sp. | reverse complement strand
TGAGCATCCCCTATGACGGAACGGAATTATATGCACCGCTGGAGAATTACTCCAACGATAACTTCAAGGACGTTGTGAATGTCAAGTTCAGAACCGGGGAATATCCCGACAAATGGGTGAACTGTACCCCGGAGCAGGCTGACTATATACTGGACTCCATAGCAAGCTTCAAGAGCACGCCGGCTTCCGGGATATATGAGCCCGCGCCTGGAGCACCGATCGTACGAATGGAAAGCAGCGACGGAAGCTGCAAGGATTACTGCATCTGCGGCGGTGACGAAAATTATCCCGGCATAATCATTATTTACAGCGATGAAGGCGAAACCTCCTACGAGGAGAGCTCCGGCGTTTCGGCTGAGCTTTGCAGCTATTTGCAGGAGGAATTTGCAAAGGTCAAGCCTTACCTCAGGGAATATGAATATACGACCTACGCCGTGACCACCACAAGAACTGACACTGACATTGTGACCGAAGTCACTACCGTGACGAAGGACGTCACCATGCCCGATACTACCGAGCCGGTGACTACGACAGTACCGTGGACGGAGGAGCGTCCGTTCATCTATAACGGCAGGGAGAACACGTTCTATCCGCCGATGAAGAACTATTCCTATCCCGGCGACCCGACCGTTACAAACGTACAGTTCGGGACGGCTGTCCTGCGCGACAGGGGCGTCTGGGTGAACTGCTCGTTTGATCAGGCTGACCGGATACTCAATGCGATAAGCGCGTTCAGGAACTCCGACGAGATAGAGGACATAGGATTTGAAGGCGGAGGCTTCTGCGTGAAGGTCATCTATGATGACGGCACATCGCGTGAGTACGAGCTGTTCGGCACTCTTGGGATATATTATCTCAAGGACAAGGACGGCAGTACTGTCCGCATGAAGGACACCTCCGGCGTGGAGAACGACCTTGTGTGGTACTTGCAGGACGAATTCATGAAGATAGACCCGTACATCACGGCTTTCTTTGAGGAAAAATACGGCTGATATGTCAAGTGAGAGACAGGCTCTGTCCTCCGGAAGCGAGGCACGTTCCATGTGAATCGTTCAATAATATTCAGTCATTTACTATAACGTGAGAAAGCCCCTATGCTTTTGCATAAGGGCTTTTTTCACTGCTCTGGGATCAGTATTCACAGAAACTCTCTCAGCTCAAAAGCGAGGCGTTCCTCAGTGCCGATGAGCCGCTTTGCAATGTCCTTTGAGCGTTCGTCGGCGGCTTTATACTGGTTGAAATACTTGTTTATTGACTTTATTCCCATATTGCAGCCGTCTATCATAAGGTCGGCGACGGTGCTGTCGGAGCTGTCAACAGCAAGGTGAGACTTGGTCTTAATCCACGCCATTCCCTTGACCATTGCGGAAGGGTCCTTGCCCTCGTCGCGGTACTCGCCGAGGAGAGACTGTATCTCTCTTGCGATGCTGAGATTTTCCTGACGGCTTTTTTCAAGGCTGCCGCGGAGCTTTTCGCTACTGACGCTGCCGAGAACGTCGTCTATGGCGGTAACGCCCATTTTTGCGCCGGAATCGCACTCCCGGAGCAGTCTTACAGTGTCCTGTTCTATCATAAAAACAACCTCCCTTTCCGGTATTATACCCGGTCGGGGAGGTTTTATACTTATTTCTCCAGCTTTGATTTCAGCTTATCGAAGAAGCTCTCGCGCTTGGAGTAATTCTTCTCGTTGAGCGACTCCTCGAACTGTTTAAGGAGATCTTTCTGTTTCTTTGAGAGGTTCTTGGGTACCTCGACATAGACCTTGACGTACTGATTTCCGCGCTCAGTGCGGTGGAGCTTCTTGACGCCCTTGCCCTTGAAGCGGAATACCGTACCTGTCTGTGTGCCTTCACTGAGGGTGTACTTCTCATCGCCGTCGATAGTAGGTATAGTTATCTCGCCTCCGAGCACAGCCTCGGTGTATGTTATCGGGACATCGCAGTAAATATCATAGCCCTCGCGTCTGAAAACAGGGTGGGACTTGACGGTAACATTGATAAGAAGGTCGCCGGACGGTCCTCCGTTGATACCGCAGTCGCCGTTTCCGGAGCTTCTGAGGGTCTGGCTGTCCTGAACGCCTGCCGGGATGTCTATCGGGACGGTCTTCTGCATTCTTACCCTGCCGAGGCCGCGGCATTTCGGGCAGGGATTCTTGATTATCTTGCCCTTGCCTGAGCAGTGCGGACATGGTTTGGTCGAGGAAATAGCGCCAAAGGGTGTGCGCTGTGTGGACTTTACAGTACCTCTGCCCTGACAGTCGGGACAGATATCGGCGGTCGTACCGGAGTCCGCGCCCGTGCCTTTGCAGGAGTCGCACTGACACATACGGTTTACTTTCAGCTCGACCTTTTTGCCCGTGCAAGCCTCCATGAAGGAGAGGGTGACGTTTTCCTGAAGGTCAGAGCCGCGTCTGGGAGCGTTTGCGGAATTGCCTCTGCTTGCACCTCCGCCGAATCCGAAGCCTCCGCCGAAGATATTTTCGAGGATATCACCGATATCTCCGAAGCCGCCCATTCCGCCCATTCCGCCGAAGCCGTCGCCGCCGCCGTAATTCGGGTCAACGCCTGCGTGACCGTACTGGTCATAGCGTGCGCGCTTCTCCGGGTCAGAGAGGACCTCGTTAGCCTCGTTGACCTCCTGGAATTTCTCAACGTATGAAGGGTCATCGGGGTGAAGGTCGGGGTGACATTCTCTTGCTTTTTTTCTGTAAGCTTTTTTTATCTCGTCCTCAGTAGCGCCCTTTTCGATACCGAGAACTTCGTAGTAATCTCTTTTGTTATCAGCCATATTTTTCTCCAATCGCGGACTCTGTAGGGAACGCCGGCAGCGTTCCGTGCCCTTATTGATCTTTAGGGGACGGTGTCCCTTTTAGAGGTTGAGAGTTGAAGTTATATTTTACAATGATCTAACCTCTGATCTCTGAAATATACACCACAAGGGCGAAACGGATTTCGCCCTTTTTTATGATGTTTTATTGTAACTTATCAGACCTCTGTGAAGTCTGCGTCAACAACATTGTCGTCGCCGCCGTTTCCTGCGTTGTTATCCTGAGCAGCTCCGCCCATATTAGCGAACTGAGAAGGATCAATGCCGCCGCCGTTGGGATTAGCCTGCTGGTAGATCTTTGCGGAGAGGTCGTAGAATGCCTTCTGGAGCTCATCCTTGAGAGTCTTGATCTCGTCGAAGTTGTCAGCATCAATAGCGGACTTGAGAGAAGTACACTTAGCCTCGATATTAGCCTTTTCGTCAGCGGATACCTTGTCGCCGAAGTCAGTGAGAGCCTTTTCGCACTGGAATACAAGGTTCTCAGCCTCGTTCTTGTTATCTACCTGCTCGCGGCGCTTCTTGTCCTCAGCAGCATACTGTTCAGCTTCCTTGACAGCCTTGTCGATGTCGTCCTTGGACATATTTGTAGAGGATGTGATAGTGATGTTCTGCTCCTTGCCTGTGCCGAGGTCCTTAGCAGAAACGTGAACGATACCGTTCTGGTCGATATCGAAGGTTACCTCGATCTGGGGGATTCCTCTCGGAGCGGGAGCGATGCCGTCGAGACGGAAGGTTCCGAGCTGCTTATTGTCGCGTGCGAACTCACGCTCACCCTGGAGGACGTTGATATCAACAGCAGGCTGGTTATCTGAATAAGTTGAAAATACCTGTGACTTCTTGGTCGGGATAGTTGTATTTCTTTCGATCATTCTTGTGCATACGCCGCCGGCAGTCTCGATACCGAGTGAAAGCGGGGTAACATCAAGGAGAAGCAGACCGTTCTTGACGTCGCCGCCGAGAACGCCGCCCTGGTATG
>CAMOXW010000188.1 GCA_946629405.1 uncultured Ruminococcus sp. | reverse complement strand
GCCGGAAA
Organism: uncultured Ruminococcus sp.; assembly: GCA_946629405.1. The sequence continues at coordinate 2,817 of CAMOXW010000188.1, read as the reverse complement.
AGCTCGATCTTGAGGATTTACTGTATCGTCCGCTTCTTACTTTGTGGCTGCCGAATATCTTCGGTGAAATCGCGAGGGTATTCGGTGAGAACCGGATCCTTGCCCCGGTCTGCCGGCAGGTTCCGAAAGCCTTCGGCATGGCAGCTGCAGTTTTCGGAGAGGATATGATCCTTGTACCGCTCGCTCGCGCTGCGGTCTTTGCCGGTTCGCTCATCGGCCGCATGCTCTCTGACAGCCTTGATGCGGCTGTCGTGCTTCTTCGAAAGACCGCAATGAGGGAAAGACCTGTAAAAGGAGCCGGTCCGGGCAGACGCAGCCGGCTGAAGATATTCATGAGGCAGACAGAGGATGCGGTCGTGCCGCTGTTTGCCAACTTCTCGTTTGCGCTGCTCATGACCTGCATCGGAATCCTTGTGATCCTTGGCTGTCTCATGTATTATATGCTGCCGTGACCGGAGATAACGCGAAATTCTGACCATGTTTTGGAGGGAAATGAATGAACGCATCACTCAGCACATTGTGCTATATTGAAAAAGACGGTAAATATCTGATGCTTCACCGGACGGTGAAGAAGAACGATGTGAATAAAGACAAATGGATCGGAGTCGGGGGACATTTTGAACAGGACGAGAGCCCGGAAGAGTGTGTCCTCCGGGAAGTTTTTGAGGAGACGGGGTATACGATGACCAGCTATGCGTACCGGGGACTGGTGACATTTGTATCCGGCGGCGGGGTGACAGAGTATATGTCGCTATTCACAGCGGACGCTTTTACCGGAGAGCCGCATGACTGCGATGAGGGGGAGCTCTGCTGGGTCGACCGGGAGGCTGTTTTTGACCTCAACATATGGGAAGGGGATAAGATATTTTTCCGCCTTCTCAATGAGGAAATTCCGTTCTTTTCCCTGAAACTTGTCTATGACGGCGGCGATACACTGGTGTACGCTGCGCTGAACGGACAGGAGCTTCGAATTCGCTAAAGCTTCACGATTAGTCTCAACACAAAAAAAGGCTGTCGCATCAGACGGTGTTCACACTGCATATAGCGGACATTTGCAAAAACGGCTGCTATATGTAGTGCGGACTCGCCTTAATGCGGCAGCCTGCGTTTTTTACTCTCAGTCTGCATCGGATGTGCTTCCCAAAGCGGAGGCCTTGGGGGAGATATCCAGTTCCTGAAGTCTGTGCATATGTTCCTTGAGACGCTTGAATGTCTCATCGCTGATATCATGCTCTATTTTGCATGCATCTGCTTCGGCGTTATTGTGCCCTACGCCGATGCTCTCGAAGAAATTCGTAAGGACCTTGTGGCGTGTGTAGGTGTGCCGTGCGATCTTGGCTCCCTCATCGGTCAGAGTTATATAGCCGTCAGCATCCATATTGATGAGACCTTTTTCGCGAAGCTTTTTCATTGCAATGCTGATACTGGGCTTGGAATAGCCAAGCTTATAGACAATGTCAATTGAGCGGACCTTGCCGAGCTGCTCTCTGAGCATCAGGATTGATTCGAGATAATCTTCAGATGATTCATTATAATTCATTTTGATACCTCCGATATCGGAATTCTCAATTAGCATACCATAATCGAACTGCTATTTCAAGTCTCTGCGGACGCGCTGAAATACGGTGTTTTCTGAACTGTAACGGACATCAGATTACATATTCGGCAAAGTGAAAAAGTGCTGCTGCAAATGTACTTATACCGTGTCAATCCCTGAGGAAAAGTGTATAATATAGTGAGTGGTTCTGATAGCATAATCGGTACAGGCTATTATTGCGCGAGGAGACGGGGATGAAGAAACAGCCGCTTGACAGAAGCTTCGGTTACGCGTTCGAGGGTATATGGAATACTGTGAAGAACGAACGCAATATGCAGATCCATCTGGGCTTTACTGTGTGCGTCATCATTGCCGGCTTCATTTTTCGGATATCAAAGATCGAGTGGCTGCTCTGCCTTGTCCTTTTCGGTCAGGTCATGAGCCTGGAGCTTATAAACACAGCCCTCGAGGCGGCGGTCGACCTGGCGACGGATGAGTGGAAGCCGCTGGCCAAGAAAGCCAAGGATGCCGCAGCCGGAGCAGTACTGGTGTCAGCCATCATTGCGGCGATTATCGGTCTCTGGATCTTTATCCCCCGGCTTTTTGAGCTGATTTATATGTTCACCGGGTGATATCTTTTAAATACCGAGCGGGAACATCCCTGAGAAGTAGTATTCTACGATGAGACTGCTAATAGAACTGAATTTGAGCGAGACTTGAATTTTAAGTGATAAAGGAGGACACGAAATGGATAACAACAAGATCATTACAGATGGACTCAGAACACTGCTGCTGGCCGGCGTCGGCGCAGCCGCTCTCACGGTCGACAAATCTCAGGAGATACTGAAGGACCTGGTCGATCGCGGCGAACTCACAGTTGAGCAGGGCAAGGCCCTCAACCAGGAACTGAAGCATAAAATCCGCGAGACAAAGGAAGCTGCGGCGGAGAAGAAGGCCGAGGAACCGAAGAAAGACTTTGCGGATATGATTTCCGGTCTTTCCGCGGATGACCTTGCAGCGCTCAAGGAAGCTATACTGAAGGCGGAGACTAAAGAATAATGAGCGATAATAAGCCTGGATCAAAAGCGGAAGCAGCCAGGCAGAAGGCCGAAAATGACGCACGCTTCAGGGAAATCCGGGAAGTATTGTCAAGAAACAAGATCACGCGCGGCATTTCTCCCGAAAAGCTGCGCGTGATTCTTGAGGAACTGGGCCCGACTTACATCAAGCTTGGCCAGATCATGTCCCTTCACTCGGATATACTGCCGAAGGCATACTGC
>CAMOXW010000187.1 GCA_946629405.1 uncultured Ruminococcus sp. | reverse complement strand
GCCCGCTTGCGCTTTTTTTTTAGGCCGAGGCCGTCTCATTGTCGGTCAGAAATAATTCGCCCTGCTTCGCTTACGCTCCCATTGCTCTGTATTTCTTCCACGGCAAGCCAATTTCACGAACTGTCCGCAGAAGCCATACTCTTAACAGTATAATTATACAATATCAGCAGAAAAAAGTCAAGGGGGAGACCATATTTTTCGCCTGACAGAAAAAAACGGCGGAGCGACCGCCGTTTTTTCTGAACACACTTTCTATTTTCGGTTATTAGTTTGCTTCTGTTACTGTAGTGTCGAAGTCATCTTCATCGAACTCAAAATCGCCTTCAGTTGAGAAATCGAAGGAGAATTCCTCGTCCTCGGGTATCTCACTGAACTCGTTGACCTTTTCAAGGTAAGCAACGAACTCACTTTCATCATCACTCATATCCATAACGAGCTTTCCGTCCTTCAGTGACATATCGAAGTCATCCTCCTCGTCAGAGAATTCCTCGTCGATGAGCTTGATGTTGCCATCATCTGTAAGCTCCCACTCGATCTCGGTAAACTCATATTTCTCCTTGAACTCAAGGGACGAGAAGAAATTAGCCTTGCCGTCTTCGAGGAGCTCGATCTGGAACAGTGCAAATGCATCCATTCCGTAGAAGTTATCTGACTTCTCGCCGTCGATAACGATCTCCTTGCACTCCCACTTGCCGAGATAATCGGAAACATCAGCATCTCCCTCAGCCTTCTTCTCGGCTGTAGTATCCTCAGCTGTGGTATCTGCGGCAGTTGTTGCAGCAGTAGTAGTCTCAGCATCCTTGGATGATGAATCCTTCTTATCTCCGCAGCTGAAAAGGCTTGCAGAGAGGCAAAGAAGAGCGGTTGATAAACATAATAACTTTTTCATGGTAAAAATCCTCCTAATCATTGGTCAAACAAGTTCCGAATAACTCTGTACGAGTTCTCTTGAACCTTTGACACATGCATTATACCATAAAAAAATCCGGATGTCAAGTTTTTATCAAAAATTATTGATCTGCACTTTTTGCCTGCAATACGTTGAAATCTCACTTATCGTTAGTTGGTACTAACAAAAATAACTATTTTACACAGCACTTTTTTCACACAAAACATAAGCCCGAAGGCGATTCCAAACCCACCCTCGGGCAATAACTTCATAGGAAATATTATCAATAGTCCTCGCCGTCGCTGCTCTCGTCAGCGCTGTCCCCGGTCTCCTCGCTGTCAGTATCCTCATCGGAGGTCTCGCTGTCCTCGAATGACTTTGTGGGAGCTTCCTCCACAACGGGCTTCTGACCCTTATATACTGTTACGATGAAGCCGTCCACATTGTTGCCGGATATCTCATATCTTGTACCTGTGGGAACGGGCACTGTGGTCTTTTCGGAGCCGTCATCGGAGGCAACGAAGTAAACCTCATAGTCATTTCCGTCGTTGTCTGAGAACTCAAGATGTTCTCCGTCATATGGATGCTCGCGGACGAGGTCGATGTACTCCTCAAGGCAGAGGTCCTTGCTGTCCATGTAATAAGCGTGGGGAATGCCTACATAGCGGAAGTGCCAAGGCTCGTCCTGTATCTTGGTCAGTCTCTGCTTTGCCTCGGTATATCTGACGATAAAGCCGTATTTGAAGCAGTTTGCGTTTATCCATGCGAAGTCGCCCGTACCATTATAATCGTGGTTGACCGACTCGGTAAAGTCAAATGCAAGACCTGTTTCGTGCTCGCTGAATCCGGGCTTTGCGACTCTTGTGGACTCTCCGTCGCCCGACTGGGCAAGGTCGTCCTCATAGAGCTGCTGCTGGAACTCGGTAGTTCTGTACGAACCGTATATTATAAGGGTATCGTTGTTGTACTTATCGTAGAAGTCCTGAATCATCTCTGCCATAGGACCGTAGACATGTCTGAGAATGGTATAGGTAGAGTCAACAGCGGTAAAACAGCTGATCTCGTTTTCATAGTTCATATCGGTTATGCTGACAAGGTCCTCATCGCCGCCGAAATACTGGTGATCCTCATTCACAAGGATGAGGTCGCCCTTGAACTTGTCCGTTGTATCCACCTGAAATGACTCATAGATAGTCTGGTTCGGGTCGGGTACAGTAACGTCCGTAGTATCGGGGATCTCTATATCGTTCTGGTCGAAGTAAGGCGACGAACCTACGTCCTTCATATTGGAAAAAGTATTCTTCACAAAAAAAGCGCAGGTGCCTACAAGTACGAGGCTGATGACAGCTTCTGTCATAGTTTTGGCACGCCTTATGCTTTTTTCCTTGCTGATCTTCTGCTTTGACATATGTTCTGCTCCAATCCGCTGCCTGTGCAGCTGAAATAGGGAGTCTGAATAACTCCGTTTACTTTTGTTCTTTTTATCTCTCTTTTTCTACGAATATCGGAACCATAAAATATATCAGACCGTATAAACACACGCGTCTAATAAGCATTATACCATATTTCTCTGTGAAAATATAGAGGTTGGGGAACATCTTTGTAATTCTGCTGTATCCAAACTGATATCCGCCACGTTTGATTGTACTGTTTTCACAAAAAGCTTCCCCTCATACAACTGCTGAAAATCCCATATATTTAGCTAAAAGCCCCATACCTCCGTCATATAGTGGTAATCTGTACAAAAAGCAGGTATATTTTAAAGCTGTATTGCACAATCTTTTATGTAAGCACTTGAAAAAGAATTAAATTAATGCTATAATGTATATTGTGAAAGTATGGGCACAGCTTGCTGCGGGCGGCATTTGGGTACCGCCTGTTTCGTTTTTTCTATAAAATCACTGTATTTTCACTATAAGGAGTGATTTCTATGAAATGTCCCCGATGCGGAACTGATAACGAAGCGGGTTTCAGATTTTGCGTAAAATGCGGAGTCAATCTTGAAGATCCGCAGGATATCAATATTGAACAGGTCGATATGGGCGGATATCATTCTGAAGAAGATCCTGCTTCGGGTGGCTACACCTTCGGAAGCGGAACATTTACAATTAGTGACACACCTTCGCGCGAGTCTTCTTCCGATCTTTATACCGCCGATGAGCTGAACGACTCAGATGAGGAGTTTGATTTCAGCAGCTTCGACGAGCCCTTTATCCCCAAGCTCGATACAGGACGAGTTACACTCCCCGAGCAGTCAAGGGCTGTAAGACAGGCTCAGTTAAACAATCAGGGCATGATGCGCCCACAGAACAATATGCACACGGCTTCCCGTCAGGGTATGATG
>CAMOXW010000186.1 GCA_946629405.1 uncultured Ruminococcus sp. | reverse complement strand
GCTCAACAAAAGAACATCCTCGACTGCCTTCTATGCCGGGCTCCAGAACAGACATCTTGAGAACATTATCAACGGCAAGTTCAGAATACTCGATTCTGCAAGAAGTATCAAGATATCAGGAAAATACCCGCTCACTTTTTCCATCGGCGTCGGACAGGGGGCTGATTCACTTGCGGAAAGCGAGAAGATCGCCCGTCAGTGTCTTGATATGGCGCTCGGACGCGGCGGAGATCAGGCTGTTATCAAGACCGACAACGGCTACAGATTCTTCGGTGGTGTATCACAGGGGATTGAAAAGCGCTCGCGCGCAAAAACAAGGGTAATCGCAAATGCACTCCAGGATCTCATCATGTCCTCTGACAGAGTTTTCCTCATGGGTCACAGGTTCGGCGACCTCGATTCTATCGGCTCTGCCTGCGGTCTTGCCGGTGCGGTAAGGCTTCTCGGCAAGGAGGCTCATATCGTCGTTGACCGCAGCAAAAATCTTGCAGCTCATCTGATCGATTCGATCGAGGAGCAGACCGATAAGGAGCTTTTCATCGCTCCTTCTGCTGCCGAGACCATGATAAACGAGCGGGATCTGCTTATTATCGTTGATACGCATAACAAGGACATCATCGAGAGCAGATTTCTCTATGAACGCGCTAAATCCGTGGTCGTTATAGATCACCACAGAAAAACCGTCAACTTCATCGAAAATGCTGTTATCTTCCACCATGAACCGTATGCTTCCTCCGCTGCCGAAATGGTGACTGAAATAATCCAGTATTTCCGGTATACCTCTGATGAGCGTTTCCAGAGCTGCTTCGCTGATGCATTGCTCTCAGGCATAATGCTCGATACAAAGAATTTTGTCATGAGGACCGGCTCGCGTACATTTGAAGCTGCCGCTTACCTGAAAAAGCTTGGCGCCGATACCGTCGCGGTCAAACTGCTGTTCTCAAATTCAATTGACGCCTACAAGCGACGCTCACAGATCGTTTCTTCTGCTAAAATACGGAAAAAATGTGCTGTCGCTGTCGCCGATTTCAAGTCAGACGATATCAGGATCGTTGCTCCTCAGGCTGCTGATGAGCTGCTTGGCATAAGTGGAGTCGACGCCTCATTCGTCCTGTATAAGACCGGCAATACAATTAATATTTCTGCTCGTTCGCTCGGCGCAGTGAACGTTCAGGTGATCATGGAGCTCCTCGGCGGCGGCGGTCATCAGTCAATGGCGGCTGCCCAGCTCGAAAACTGCTCTATGGACGAAGCTGTCCGTTCACTTAATAAAGCTATTGACGAACGTGCGGTTTCAACTGAAAATACATAACCGAAAGGAAGATATGATATGAAGGTAATTTTTCTCAAGGACGTAAAAGGTTCTGGAAATAAAGGAGAAATCAAGAACGTCGCTGACGGATATGCAAGGAATATGCTCCTCCCGAAAAATCTTGCGGTAGAGGCTACTCCCGAAAATCTCAACAAGCTCCAGGGTCAGCAGTCCTCAGCTCAGCACAAGATCGACGTCGAAATACAGAACGCAAAGGATGCTGCTGCTAAGCTCAAGGGCAAAAAAGTCATCATCAAGGCTAAGGCAGGCTCAAACAGCAGGCTCTTTGGCTCCGTTACTGCCGGAAATGTCGCGGATGCAATCTCTGAACAGCTCGGAGTTAAGCTCGACAAAAAGAAGATCTCTCTCAGCACTGATATAAAGAACTTCGGTTCATATACCGCTAATGTAAAGCTTTATAACGGCATTTCTGAGACTATTGACGTTGAAGTTGCCGAAGGCTGATGCGGTGAACTGAATGGAAGAAAGCAATATTTCACTCTCCGCCAGAGATCTGCCGCACAGTATCGAGGCGGAGCAGTCTGTTATTGGAGCAGTTCTTTCAGACCCTTCGGCTCTCCCTGAAGTTATCGAAAGGGTCAAGCCGGAGTATTTCTACAGTGAACAGCACAGGTCGATATACTCGATAATCCTGCGTATGTTCACAAGCGGTCAGCCTGTAGATATAATCACTGTTCTCAATGAGGCTGAAAAACTCCACATATTTGAGTCAAGCGCCGAGGGAAGACGATATCTTGCCGAGATCGGCGATACCCTGCCGTCTACTGCCAATATCGAAAGCTACTGTAAGATCGTTGAGGATAAATATTTCATCCGAAGCCTCGGTATGGCTGCAAGAATGATCCTCGAGGATATACAGTCAGGTGAACAGGATTCAAGGCTCCTTCTTGACGCTGCTGAGCAGAAGATCTATGATATCCGTCAGGGACGCGATGTTCAGGGACTTGTTCCCCTCAAAACTGCTGTAACCGAGGCTTACGAAAGACTCGGAAGACTGAACGGCCCTGACCGCGAAAAACACGTTGGTGCAAGGACCGGCTTTTCAAAGCTCGACAGTACGATCTCAGGTCTAAACAAGTCGGACCTCATAATCATCGCTGCTCGCCCCGGTATGGGTAAGACCTCATTCGCAATGAATATTGCAACTAATGTTGCAAGGCGCTCAGGAGATAAGGAAGTCGTAACCTTCAACCTCGAAATGTCAAAGGACCAACTTGCGACCCGTATTCTTTCCACAGAGGCTCTCGTTGATTCAAGCAGCCTCAGAAACGGCAGGATCTCCGGCGATGACTGGGTAAAGCTCGCAACAAGCGCAGGCTATTTGAGCACTCTCCCTCTTTACATCGACGATACCGCAAGTATGACCGTTCAACAAATGAAGGCCAAGCTCAGAAGAATGAAAAATCTCGGACTTGTTATTATAGACTATCTCCAGCTCATGAACTCGACCTCGCGTTCCGATAACCGTGTTGTTGTAATATCAGAGATCACCCGTCAGCTGAAGGTCATGGCTAAGGAGTTGAATGTTCCGGTAATTCTCCTCTCCCAGCTTTCGCGTGCGGTCGAGGGACGTACCGATAAGAGACCGATGCTATCTGACCTCCGTGAATCCGGTTCTATCGAGCAGGATGCCGATATCGTTCTGTTCCTGTACCGCGATTCTTACTACAATAAGGAAAGCCCAAGACAGAATATCTCTGAGTGTATCATCGCCAAGAACCGTCACGGTGAGACCGGTATTGTCGAGCTTATCTGGGACGGCCAGTATACACGTTTTTCAAATCCTGAATTCAGCGAGGCTCCGGAGAACTGATATGATAACTGAGAAAATATTCAGCTTCGTTACAGGCGAGAAAATGCTTGCTCCCGGAGAATGCGTGGTCTGCGGACTGTCAGGCGGCGCTGACAGCGTTTGCCTTCTTCTGGCGCTAAGCAGTCTTTCTGAAAGGCTCGGGATAACTGTCGAAGCACTGCACGTCAACCATTGTCTCAGGGGCATGGAAAGCCTACGCGATGAGGATTTCTGCCGCCAGCTCTGTAAGCGGCTCGGGATCACTTTTAAGGCGGTCTCCTGCAATGTGAGAGATCATGCGGATAAGAATTCTCTCTCCGAGGAAGAAGCTGCCAGGATCCTGCGATATAAGATTTTTGCAGATAATTCCCGAGGGAAAAAGCTTGCTACCGCACACAATGCAGACGATAACCTTGAGACTATGATCCTCAATCTCGTCCGCGGTACTGCTCTGAAGGGACTCGCCGGGATACCTCCGGTGCGCGGAAATATTATCCGTCCCCTGCTTACTGTCACGCGCAGCGAGATCGAAGGATTCCTTGCTGACGCCGGACAAAGCTTTGTTACAGACAGCACCAATCTTGCGGACGATCATACCCGTAATAAAATACGTCACAGGATCATCCCGCAGCTCAGGGAAATCAATCCTTCAGCCGCGGTTACGGCTGCCCGTTCTGCTGCGGCACTGAGAGAGGAAAATTCCTTCATTGAGGCTGAAACTGACCGCGCTGAGAATTTGTGCCGTAATGGAAATACTCTCACCAGTATTTCTGCTTTTCCTGCTGTTATAAGAAAACGCTGCACCGCAAGGCTTCTCTCTGACAACGCTGTACCCTATTCGGCAGAAAGGCTTGATCTTGCCGATAAGATCATTGTAAGCTCTGGTAAACTCAATGTACGCGGCGATCTGTTCCTTGTATCAGACGGAAAAGAACTGCGGCTCGAAAGGATAATAAAGCAGGACATTCCTGAACTTTCCGCAGAACTTGTACTCGGAGAAAACAGTATATTCCACGGCAGAACAGTCTGCTGTGAGCTGCACTTATGTGATGATTTGAAGAAAACTGAACACGTTAACAGTTTCGTAACATCTTATGAGTTAGATTATGATAAAATATTAGGTAAGGCGTTTTTGCGAAACCGGCGCTGCGGCGACCGGATCCGCCTTTCCGGAAGAGATTTTACTTCCTCTGTGAAAAAACTTATCAATGAAAAAATACCACCTCATGACAGAAGCTTCCTTCATTTCATAGAGGACGAGGGTGGTACAATACTCGCGGAAGGTCTTGGCATCGCCGATCGTGTGAAGCCTGACAGCAGTACGCGCAGGATCCTGACCGTCACAGTCAGGAATATTTAATGGATTGGAGTGGATAATTTGACGCCAAGAAAAAACAGAGGTGTTCTTACCTATATAGTTATAATCCTTATCGCAGTCGGCTGTATATATCTCGTCAGCACAAAGCTTGCCAAGAATTCCGATAAGACAAATTATAACGAGGTCATGGAACACTTCGATAACTTTGAAGTCTCCTATTATGAGCTCGACCTCGGTTCGGGCGACCTTACCTACCGTCTGAGAGGTGAGACCTCCAAGAAAAAGTATGAGGTGCCTAATGTCTCAATATTCCTCGATGATACAGAGGATTACCGTAAGGAGTACAACAAGAAATACCCCAATGAACCGCTTGAGCAGAATTTTATCAAGATAACTGACAGGACATGGCTCTATTCACTGATCCCTGTTCTCCTCACCGTTATTCTCGGTATCGCTATCCTCTACTTCATGATGAAACAGAGCGGAGGCGGCGGTAAGTATACCTCCTTCGGAAAGGCTAACCTCAAAAATCAGGCTAACGCCCGAAAGGCTACTTTCAAGGACGTAGCCGGTGCAGATGAGGAAAAACAGGAGCTCGAGGAGATCGTTGACTTCCTCAAGCGTCCGAACAAGTATAAGGACATCGGTGCAAAGGTGCCTAAGGGCGTTCTCCTTCTCGGACCTCCCGGTACCGGTAAGACCCTTCTCGCAAGAGCTGTCGCTGGTGAGGCAGGCTGTCCTTTCTTCCCTATCTCCGGTTCTGATTTTGTTGAAATGTTCGTTGGTGTCGGTGCTTCGCGTGTAAGAGATCTATTCGATCAGGCTAAAAAACACGCTCCCGCTATAATCTTCATTGATGAGATCGATGCTGTCGGACGTCACAGAGGTGCGGGTCTCGGCGGCGGTCACGACGAACGTGAGCAGACTCTCAACCAGCTTCTTGTCGAAGTGGACGGCTTTACCGGCAACGAAAGCGTTATAGTGATCGCTGCTACTAACCGCCGCGATATCCTCGACCCCGCTCTTCTCCGTCCGGGACGCTTTGACCGCCAGATCGTTGTCGGCTATCCCGATGTTAAGGGCAGAGAGGAGATCCTCCGCGTTCATGCAAAGAACAAGCCGCTCGCTCCTGATGTTGACCTTAAAGTGATCGCTCAGACTACTCAGGGCTTCACCGGTGCAGACCTTGAAAACCTTCTCAATGAAGCAGCTCTCCTTGCTGCAAGATCTGACAGAATGGCTATCACCGAGAAAGATATCGAGGAAGCTACCATGAAGGTTATCGCCGGTCCCGAAAAGAAGTCGCGTATAGTTACTGAACATGACAGACGTGTCACTGCCTACCACGAATCTGGTCACGCTATCGCTGCATTCAATCTTCCTACTCAGGATAAGGTACATCAGGTCACTATCATACAGCGCGGTATGGCGGCTGGACTTACTGTTACCCGCCCGGATACCGACGATCAGCACGTTTCACGCAATCAGATGCGCGAGAACATCGTAATGCTCCTCGGCGGACGAGTTGCGGAGGAGATCTTCCTCGACGACATCTGCACAGGTGCTTCCAATGACATCGAGCGCGCTACCAAGATAGCACGCAATATGGTCACAAGATACGGTTTCTCCGAGAAGATAGGAACTGTCGTTTACGGCTCTGACAGCGAAGAGGTATTCCTCGGCAAGGACTACGGTCATACGAAGAATTACAGCGAGGCTGTC
>CAMOXW010000185.1 GCA_946629405.1 uncultured Ruminococcus sp. | reverse complement strand
AGCCCGCTACCTGTTCCGAGCCGGAAAAGTGCAAGGAATGCGGCGATACAAGAGGCGAGCCCCTCGGACATGACTGGACTGAGGCTAACTGTACCTCTCCCCAAACCTGCTCGCACTGCGGCGAAACAGACGGTGAGCCTCTCGGACATGACTGGACTGAGGCTGACTGCGATACTCCCCGCACCTGCAAGCTTTGCGGAGCGACCGAGGGCGAGCCTCTCGGACATAACTGGCAGCCTGCCGATTGCAGCCGCCCGGAGACCTGCTCACGCTGCGGCGAGACAAAAGGCGAAAAAACTACAGACCATAAATGGACAGAAGCTACCTGCTCCCGCCCCAAGACCTGTACTGTATGCGGAAAGACTGAGGGAAGCACTCTCCCGCATACATGGAAAGATGCCGACTGCACGTCACCCAAAAAATGCTCAGTATGCGGCAAGACTGACGGCTCTGCACTCGGTCACGATTATCACAGCGGCATCTGCTCGCGCTGCGGCGGCAGGGAGCCGGGATATGTTTTCCCCTCAGATATCCATACACTCAAGGAGCTTGAAGATCACTTGAACAAGAATTACTCCGTGATACATCCCCCCGCCGGTGATATCACCGGCGTAAAGTACGAGATACGCGAAAATTCTCTCGCGTCTGCGCATGAATATTTCCCGTATGACTTCTCTATAATCTCCTCCCCCTCAATGTTTATCCCGAAAGCAACTATTGATACCGGCAACGGAACGAGCTCACTTGTTTTGCCTACTGATCTCGATAATATCCACATCCCGATCGAGATCCGCACAGGAGTCGCAAATGCTATCCGCGAGCACTGGCGCAGCGTTGCTGATTTTTCTATGGCTGCCTTTCCCGGACAGAAGATACTCGGCGGAAATTACTACTATGTCAGCACAGGCGTCCATGAGATCGGCGGAGAGTACAAATGGCTCGACGGCGGCTCTCTCCAGTATTTCACCTGGTGCAACTACACAAGCAGCGGCTTCAGCGCACGCTGCGGTCAATACTCAAGCTTTTACGCCGGCGCCTTCCAGTGGGCGACCGACAGAGACGGAAAATGGCCCGGTGCCTGATTTCATATTAAAAATGCCCATAGGGAGCTCCTCCTTATGGGCATTATCTTATTTGGTATATATTTTGGGTGATCTGTATAATATATGACTCACAACCGCCGACCATACAAGCTGCCTGAACCGTTATTTTCCCATCTTATTCCACAGTACCCTCAGCACTGCCGATAGTCAGCACAAAATCCCTGATGAGCGGCATAACAGCATCCGGAGCTACCTGCCTTACGCTGTTGTCAGGGAGCTTCACATTCCAGACGTCCTGCGTGAGATTTTTCAGCGCAAGCTTTGAGGGATCCTTTTTATTTCTGACGACCTCGCCGATAAGCTTGTGGAAGTCCCCGCCGGTCTCGCTGACCTGCCCGTCATAGACCTTCACTCCGCCGAATGCCGGTATCTCAAAGCGCCTGAACTTTATCCCTCCGCGGCAGGTAAGAGGTCCTCCGCAGTACATACAGCTCACGGTATAGCCCTTCGAGATGAAGGTCTCCCTTCCGCAGTGCGGGCAGGCCACAGTCTCGCTCCTCAGGCGCACGAATGCGTCCAGCCATGTTCTCTCAATAACGCGGTCATACGGCGGTCTGACAGACTCCCTGCCGAACGACTTTATAAAGAGGCTGCGGATATATTCCGGGTATATCTTCCAGAAGCGCAGAGTATTGGTATTGAGCTGATTGTTTGCGGCATTCCGGTCATCCTCAGGATCAAGGACGAATACCGGGTCGCTTCCGTAGAACTTCTTTTCAAGCTCAGGCGTCATACAAGGCGGAGTTGAATACTTCCCCTCGAGCGGATGCTCGATGAACAGCATACGGAACAGGATGACAGCCAGTGAAAAGCGGTCGGAGCGCTTGTCAGGAGCGCCGCCGAGGACTACCTCCGGTGCCATATATCTCTGTTTTCCGGCGATGCCGAAGTTCACTCCCCTCTCTGACACGTTGTCGTTGTCGCAGATGAGGACATTGCCGTTCTTCGGGTCGATGAAGAAGTTGCCGTTGTTGAGGTCCTGATAGCTGTAGCCGTCGTTGTGCAGCGCACGGAAGCCCTCGATTATATTTATCGCAGCATTGCAGCGGGCGGTTATCCCGGAGAACTGTGCCTTCATGCGGCGCTTTTTCGGGTCCCATATAAGAAAGCGTGTAAGCTCCTCATACCCCTGCGGACGAAGCTGCATAATATAGCCGAAGCTTCCGTCTATCCACTCAGAAAGCTCCTCCGGCCACAGAAACGCCTTTGTCGGAGCGCCCTTGCGAATATTCTCGCGCAGATTATCGTAGAATTCCTTAGGGTTCTTCATTTTTTCGATAGTTGACTTATGATACCATTTGAGCGCCATTTCACGCCCGCCAAAGCTTATGCGGTAGACGTTTCCCTGTCCGCCGCCGCCAAGGAATTCCAGAACGGTAAATTCTCCGCCGGTGACGGTTCTTGCCCTGAAGCCGTTTTTAAGTTCTGCCATATCAATTCCTCCTTATGATACGAACCGACCCGAACATTGTTCGGGTCGGTTTATGTTATTGCTGTACATATTTCTGAACCGTATTCATGCACAGCCACTCGCACCAAAGCTTGTAATAGTCGCCGTAAACGTGAACTCCATCGCCGGTAGCATCGCTCCTGAGCGCACCGTTCGGGTCATCGAATACGGGGTTGATGTCGATGTAGAATATCTTCTTATAGTCCGCAAACTGCGAGAGCGACGCATTCAGGTAGTTTATCCTGTCGTTGGATATCGAGGACGTCTCAGCCGCCGAGGTTACATGAAGATTTGCTATTATATATATGATAGCATCCGGCTGATTAGCCTTTATTGTTTCGATCATTGAGCTGTAGGCATTTACCGTATAGTTGAAGTCATTGCCTACCTCGTTGATACCGAGCATTATGTAGATCTTGCCGTACTGCTTCGATGTGAGCTTTCCTATGAAGCTGTAGCCGTCTATGTACTCTGAATCTATTTTATATGAAGCAAGACCCACGTCGCAGAAATAGTCCGCATTTTTGA
Source organism: uncultured Ruminococcus sp. (assembly GCA_946629405.1). Next base: position 3,838 of record CAMOXW010000185.1, on the reverse strand, counting down.
GCGTTCCGTACTCCATGAGACCCACGGTACGCGAGTCACCGATAAACAGCGCGTCGTCGAAATAGGAAGGATCGCTCTGGACATAAACTGCGTTTCCATTGCCGGAAGACGCCTCAGTAGCTGCTTCGGTGGAGGGCTCTGCTGCTTCAGTAACAGGCTGACTGCCAGTCGGAGCCGTAGTCTGTGCAGGAACAGCAGCACTGTTCTCAGAAGAAGGCTGCTCCGCCGGCTGAGTGCTTTCCTGTGAAGCCTGTGTAGGTAAATTGAGCGTTATCGGAGGGAGCTTCTCAGTCTTTTTCTTCTCAGCGCTCGAGTCCCAGATCTGCTTGAATATGAAAGGCGACGCCACAAAGCAGGTCACGATAAGTATAACGGTATATATACACTGTCTGATTTTTTTCATTGTCTCCTATACTCCTATCAGAATCTGAAATACATGAACGGATCATTCAGTCCCCTGTACATACAGTAAACTGCGCCCCAGAACGCTGCCAGCAGCGCCAGAGCAACAATGACCGAGTTCTTCATCCTCTTGTATATGATCTCCGGCAGCCTCGTCGAGAACACCACTCCCGCAACGAAGAACCACTTGTATATCTCCCAGTATTTCTTGACATCGCCCTTCATGACGTTGCCGTCCTTGTTCTTGATGAAGGGGATGAGCCTGCGGAAATATATCCCGAGCTGCTCGAAGTCAGTTACCGCGAAGATAAGCCATGTCAGCGGGATTATGAGTATCATGTAGGCGTGTCCGGCTATCTTGTACTTGTTGAAGAACTTTCCTGTCCAGAATTTCTCCGTCATCATGATGCCGAACAGCACAAGCCCCCAGATGACAAAGTTCCAGCTCGCACCATGCCACAGACCTGTAAACAGCCATACGACGAAGGTGTTGAAGATCATTCTGCGCGGACCCTTACGGTTTCCGCCGAGCGGTATGTAGATGTAGTCCTTGAACCAGGTGCCGAGGGTCATGTGCCAGCGCCGCCAGAATTCAGTCATGGTCAGCGAAAGATATGGATGATCGAAGTTGCGCGGGAGCTCAAAGCCCATTACCCTGCCCAATCCGATCGCCATGAGCGAATAGCCGCAGAAGTCGAAGTAAAGCTGGAAGGAATACGCAAATATTCCCATCCACGCAAGTCCCGTTGAAATATTTTTGAAGCCGATGGTTCCAATGTCGCTCCACAGTCCGCCGATCTGGTTGGCGATGAGCACCTTGTACCCCAGACCGATAGTGAAGGTCTTTAGACCGTCTTCGACTTTTTTTATCGTATGTTTGCGCTGCCTGAGCTGTAGGGCGACTGTCTCGTAGGTAACTATAGGTCCGGCGATGAGCTGCGGGAACATACTGATATATGCACCGTAGTTTATGAAGCTCTTCTCAGCCCTTGCCTTTGCGCGGTAGATGTCGATGATGTAGGACACGTTCTGGAAGGTGTAGAAGCTTATTCCGATCGGGAGGATTATATCCTTCACCGTCATACTCGCGTGGAAAAGGCTGTTCAGGTTCTCCGTGCCGAAGCCCCAGTATTTGAAGAATATCAGCCACCAGAAGTTGAAGATTATCCCGAAGGTCAGCCAGCCCTTCTTATAGTGCCGCGAGGTCTCGATGAACTGTGCGACGATGAAGTTGAACAGCATCGTCAGCAGGAAAAGCAATATATACACCGGCTTTTTCACGCCGAGGCTGTAGAACACGACGCTCCCGGCAAATATGACGAGGTTTTTGTAGTGCCGCGGAACCGCCGCATACGTTATCATGAAAACAGGCAGGAATATAAATATAAACTCCAGACTGCTGAATACCATTTGACCACCCTTATTTCTTTTGTTCCTTAATAGAAGTGCCCCCAAAATGAACACTTATTTATATAATACACGGTTTTTTTTAAATTGTCAACTATTTCAATATTAATGTTATATTGTTAACAATCTGACAGACGCAAAAAGGCAGGGCATCTTGCCCTGCCTTGAATTTTTACGCCGGAAGCTTGGCGATAAGCCCCAGCTTATACTTCTGTATTGCCAGCGCATCCTTGTTGGTGATGCCGGGAGAACCGTCAACATCGGCGTTCTTCTCGTTCTCGGGCTTGATGCCCTTCTCCTTGCCAACACCGTATGTATCGGGATTGGAGATGCATTGCATAACGAGTACAGCATCAGCCATATTCACCTGTCCGTCACCGTTTGCGTCGCCCCACACAACGTCACTGTCCTCAGAAGGCTTGTCAGTGACAGTGGTAGTTGTCGTTGTCACGGTAGTTGAGGTGGTCGTCACAGTGACGATTTTACCGCCTCCGCTGCCCTTGGTACCGCCGTTTATATTGCTGCCCTCGCTCTCAGCGTATGTGGAATAGAATTCGCTGAGTGAAAGTCCGTTCTTGCCGAGTGCAGTCTGGTGGTCAAGACCGATGTACTTGCCGCTGTCGAGGGTCTGCCAGAGCGATTCCTCGAAAAGCCCGTACTTGGCTTCATCCCATACCTTGAACTGAGAGTCAAGAAGTCCGCCTGTATCGCCGGAATTCGGGTTCAGGCACCAGAAGGTGTGGTTGATGTGGTTCTTGACCATATAGTCACGCAGGAGCGTCATCCACTTCTGGTTCTCAGCGCCGTCCATATGGCCGCCCCACTCACCGATGAGCAGCGGAGCTATGTCCTGATCGTTGATATAAGCCCATGTCTCATACCAGTAATCATCAAGAAGCGACTGCTCTGTGAAGGTCTTTGTCTTATCAGTCAGATAGAACCACGACTGAGCGTAAACTGACGGACCGTAGTCATGCGGCGAGTATACTATCTGGCTCGTTCCGGAGGTCGGAGTTACCGGGTAGTCCTTTACTCCGCGGAGGTTTCCGCCCCACCATGCACCGTACCACGGTGACTTGTCAGCAGGAGCGTTCCAGATATCCGGAGTATCATAGGTATAGCCCTTCTCGGTCTTTGGATACTGTTCAACGCCCTCAATGAGGATGAGCGCGTTCGGATTCACTGCAAGTATCGAGTTGGCGCAGGTCTCCGCGGCGTATTTCCAGTTGTTCGTATCGCTCGAGCCGTCCCACTTTGCGATGTCAGAAGGGCAGGTGCTGCCGTCGTAGCCGCGCTTTCCGTGGGGCTCGTTCTTGAGGTCGTAGGCGATGATGGTATCGTCATTGCTGTACTTCTTTGCGAGCCATGTAAGAGTGTCTACCCAGTCGTCGAAGGTAACGGGGTCGCCGGCATTGGGAGCGTACTTTTCCTCCTTGATAGTTGCCATATCATCGGCAGTCTTGCTGCTCGGCTCATAGTACCAGAGTTCATAGTTATGTCCTGAGTTGTGCGAAGAAGGACTGTGGATGTCGATGAGCGCCTTAACGCCGTACTTCTTGCACTTCTGCATGATAACGTCAAATACCTCCATACTGTTCATCTCGCTGCCATCAGCGTGGCAGAAATCGGGGTTGAACTTGTAGCCGTCGGTATTCTTGGGGTTAAGTCCCTCGCAGGCATAGGGATAGCCGTTCATCCATGACAGCAGAAGCTCGGTCGAGATCGGGAAGCGGATGATGTTTATGCCGTGATCGGCAACGGACGAAAGGAATTCGTCGATATCCGCGCTCCAGAGACCGTGCGGGAAATTCTCGGTACAGTTCATTCCGAACCAGTTAGCACCGGTGAGCCATACCTGATTGCCGTTCATATCATAGAGCTTGCTGCCCTCTGCGTGGAGCCAGTCGTCATTTCTGTCGTCAGCGGCAAAAGCTGTCAGCGGAGCGTTCGCAGCAGCCGGAGCATAGAACGCCCCTGTGCTTACTCCCATGAGTGCGGCAGAGATAAAAGCTGCCGCTCTTTTAGATGT
>CAMOXW010000184.1 GCA_946629405.1 uncultured Ruminococcus sp. | reverse complement strand
GGGGCGGCTCGTGCCGCGCTTGTAAGCCTCGCGGTCAACAGCCTTGATGACGTCGTCCATGAGGACGAGGCTGTACACGCTTTTCTTCATTTTACCGCCTCCTTTACATATATAATATCACACCTTATTAAACTTGTCAAGCGAATTATTAATTTTTCACGCAAATTTCACAAAGCAAAAAAGAACCTTCCCGATCAGGGAAGGTGGTGGTTGATCCAAACGGCTTTCACCGTTTAGCACTGTGGATCGCGCCAGATTAAGTTAAAAGAAGTTATTGAGAATAGAAAACATGAAAAAATTACAAATGAAAGGGGTTAGTTTTAATTGTTGACAAAAACTATTTCTTTGAAAGTAATGAAAATTAATACTCAGTATCAAGCACATGAGAGGGGAGGGTACTTGATACTGAGTACCAATATCTCCATCACTGTTTATATTATATTGCAAAACTATGAACTTGACAATATACAAAAGCAAACATAAATGCACAATTGTATACTTTTAGCAGAATTTTTATTGAAATCAGCGTTAATTTTTTATTAATAAGTTATCTATTTGTACAAGTTTACAAATATTCCATATAGTCTGATGCTTTTACGCTAAAAAACAGCCGGATAGTTTCATCCGGCTGCTATCGTTTATCTCAGCATTTCCTCCGCCGCGAGCATTACTCCCAGCTTGCCCGAGGTGTATGTGATACCGCCCTGCATCCAGACTGCGTAAGGCTCACGCAGAGGTGCATCTGCCGAAAGCTCTATCGAAGCTCCCCCGGTGAACGCTCCAGCTGCCATTATCACCTTGTCAGAATAGCCCGGCATATCCCACGGCTCCGGGGTCACGAACGAATCTACCGGCGCCCCCTTCTGGATGCCGCGGCAGAACGCACAGAGCTTCTCCTCCGTCCCGAGCTTTATCGCTGTGATTATGTCCCCGCGCGGATCGTCCTTGCGCGGCGAGCACTCGTATCCCAGCAGCGTGAAAAGCTCCCCAGCAAACGCCGAGGTCTTTACCGCATTTGCAACAACGTCCGGCGCAAAGAAAAGTCCCAGCAGCAGCTCACGGTTCATTCCGAGAGTACAGCCGACCTCCTTGCCCATTCCAACACACGTCAGCCTGTAGGAACAAAGCTCGACCAGATCAGATCTGCCGGCTATATATCCGCCTGTGCGGGCAATACCGCCGCCTGCGTTCTTGATAAGCGAGCCTATCATAAGATCCGCCCCGACCGCCGAGGGTTCGCGCTCCTCGATGAATTCGCCGTAGCAGTTGTCCACCATTATAATAATGTCGGGATTCCCTTTTTTAGCCGCCTTCACCATTTCACCAATATCGTCCACCGTGAACGCAGGGCGAAGCGAATACCCCCTCGAACGCTGTATATAGGCAATTTTCGCCCCCCTCACAGCCTCTGTTATCTCGCTGAGTCTTGCAGTACCGTCAGCGTTGAGATCAACCTGACCGTACTCAACACCGAAATCCATGAGCGAACCGTTTCCCTTTTCTCCGCTCAGACCGATGACTTCCTCCAGCGTATCATAGGGCTTTCCGGTTATAGCGACCATTTTGTCACCCTTGCGGAGCACGCCAAAAAGGGCCACCGAAAGAGCGTGCGTGCCGGACACAAAATTGTGCCGCACAAGCGCGTCCTCAGTCCCAAGAGCCTGCGCGAATACCTTGTCTATCACCTCTCTGCCTATGTCACCGTAGCCATAGCCGGTCGAGCCGTAGAAGCAGGGCTCGCTGACCTTATTGTCGGTGAAAGCCTTCAGTACCTTCGCACCATTGTACTCAGCCACGCTGCTGATGCGCTCAAATGCCGCGCGGCAGTTTTTCTCAGCCTTTTCCGCAAGCTCCATAAGCTGCGGAGCAAAGCCGTAGATCTCGTTTATCTTACTGTTCATATTTACCCTTCCAAATATTTTGAGTTGAAAGTTGATAGTTGAAAGTTTAAAGTTAAGGTGTCGCCTTACGGCGATTTATTTAAAATAGTCCGCGCAAGCGGACACATCAACTCTCCACTTTCAACTTTCAACTCTAAACTATATTTACTTATCCGCCAGTCTGCCCTTTGACACGTTGTCCTTTACGACGTCGATACGCTCGAGGACAATTTCCTTGCCGACGACCTCAAAGCCTATCTCCTGATAGAAGCTGACGCGAACGTCCAGCGCAAGCAGATAGGCGCGTTTTCCGAGCCCGTTAAAGAACTTTGCGAGCCATTTCAGAAACTCGCGGGCATATCCCCTGCCCCTCGCCGCAATATTTGTTGCGACCTGTCCGATGAGCACTGTGCTGCCGATATCAAAAACCGCCGATGCCGTCGTAGAATCACGGTAGGTGAACACACGGCTGATGCCGTGACGGCAGCGGTGCGAGGTATCGGTGTACCACAGCGAAAAATCAGCAATATTCGGAAATCCTTCACTCAGTATGCGGTATACGTCCGTTAGCTTAGGGTTGAACTCAACGTGCTCCTCGATGCTCTCAAGCGGCGTATCATCGGGTATAAGCTCGAATATCGTGCGGTTGAGTGTCTGATAGCGCTCCGGTATCCTTATCCCCTCGAGAACGCTCCGATCACCCTCAATGCGGAACGGCACGTTCATGCTGACAAAGAGATTGAGCTCCTCGCTCGGTTCAAGCTCGCCGTCCGAGCAGATTATCAGGGTCGAATTTATGATGAACATATAGCCCACTCCGCCGTAATCTCCGGTAATTTTGTAGAACCGGCAGAACTCGTAATTCGGTCCGTAGGCGCGCATATAGGCGAGCATTTTCTTGCCGTTCAGAGTCTTGTTGAGCAATGCAGAGTCGAGCTCATGCTCATGTTCGATAAGTCTTATCATAGCCCATGTATCCTTTCGGCAAGTATTTTTACAAGCTCCAGTGCGTTCTCCATGTCGGAATATTCAATAACGCTTGACGGAGAGTGAAGATATCTGCACGGCAGCGAAACGGCTATAGTACGCACTCCGCCGCGGCTGACATGAATAGCTCCCGCATCGTTTCCGCCGGCAACGACCGACTTCGTCTGGCATGGCATCCCCTTTTCCTTTGCAATGTCAAATGCAAGACGGTAGAGTTCCCTGTCGTAGATAGTCGCCCTGTCCATGTAGGAAACAACGGGGCCTCCGCCAAGCTCGCAGACGCGCTTTGCCCCGAAGCTTCCCTCTATATCGGCAGCAGTCGTCGATTCGAGAACTACCGCAAAGTCCGGAGCTGCGGTAAATGCTGACGCCATAGCGCCGCGCGTGCCGATCTCCTCCTGAACGTTGAAAACAAAGCAGGTATCGTACTCCAGCTCGCCGCGTATCATCTCTATCATCATCGCGCACCCGGCACGGTCGTCGATAGCCTTCGCCTTAATACACCTTTCGCCGAGCTCCGTGAAATCCGAGACAAAATACGCAAAATCGCCCTGCATTACAAGCTTTTCAGCCTCAGCCCTGTCCGCAGCTCCGATGTCAATATAAAGGCTGTCAGACTTCGGAGGCTTCTCACGCTGCTCCTTCGAGAGATTATGAACGGCTGTCGAGCCGACCACGCCGAAGATCTCCTTTCCGGTAATGCTGCTCTTAACGGTCACCTGCCTGCCGATGACAACAGACGGGTCGATGCCGCCGACATTGCCGAAGCTCAGCGTCCCGTCGCTGCGTATGTAGGTTATGATGAAGCCGACCTCGTCCATATGAGCGCAGATCATGAGCTTTCTTTCCGGAACCTTCCTGCCCTTCTTGAAGCAGATAAGGCTGCCGAGCGGGTCAGCGTGCCACTCGCAGTGACCGTCAATGAGCTGCACTATGCGCTCTCTCACAGATCCCTCGTCGCCGGAAGTACCGTTTATCAGACAAAGCTCTTTTAAAAGTTCCTTCATTGTCAGCCCTCCTTTGCAAAATCCGCGATAAGCTCAGCTGTGAGGCGTATATCCTCCAGATCAATGACCTCTGCGGGCGTGTGCATATTTCTCAGCGGGATCGACACGGTGCAGACCTTTGAGCCTCCGCGCGATACGGAATAGCGGTCGGCATTTGTCGAGGTCATCCCGCTCATCACCTCACGCTGATAAGGGATATTCTCCTGCTCAGCAGTGCGTATGAGGTCAAGGGAAAGCTGCCTGTCAAGACACGGAGAAATGCCTATCATCGGACCCTTGCCGAGCAGACCGCATTTCTGCTCGTCCTCACCGACAGCATAGGCAAAGCTCACATCAACGGCTATCGCATAGTCCGGCGCAAGGATAAAAGCACCTATCTCAGCGCCTCTCTCGCCTATCTCCTCCTGAGTTGAGAATACAACGGTTATATTGTAAGCTGTGGGAGTATCCCCGAGCATATCGAGTGCGTAAAGTATCGCCGCAGCGCCGCAGCGGTCATCCAGAGCACCGGCAGTTATCCTTCCGCCTGCAAGCTCCCGCATTTTTACGTCGAAGGTAATGCTGTCGCCCTGTGATACAACAGCCCCAAGCTCCTCCTTCGTCATGCCGGTATCTATCGACACATCGCCCCACTCCATAACGCCGTTCTCGCCGCTTATAAGGTGAGGAGGAACAGAGCATACAACTCCCGGGATATCGTTCTTTCCGTGTATAATGACCGGCTGGGCAGGAAGGAGCCTGCGGTCGATGCCGCCAAGATTCCCGACCTTGATGAAGCCCTCGTCCGTGATAAACGAAACTATCATGCCTATCTGGTCGATATGTGCATCAAGAACAAGCGATGGCAGTCCTTCGCGGTGTCTGCCGAATTTTCCGATGACGTTCCCGGAAACGATCTCTGCGTCCGGGCAGTATTTTTTCAGCATAGAAAGTGCAAGCTCAGCAGCGCGGGTCTCATCACCCGAAGCACCGGAGGCTGCACAAAGCTCGCCTATAGCAGTTTTAATATCCATATCATTCGCCTTTCATACATTGCTGCGGTCTGCCGAAAAAAGGGCGGCATTGCCGCCCTTCGCGTGTTATTGTTTTACCAGCCGAACTCATCCTGAGTAGTCGGCTCAGTTGCCTGCGTCTGAGTATCTATCGAAACAGTGGGAAGCTGTACCTCAGTGGTCGTTTCGGTATTTGCATTCGTCGGCTCGACCGAGACAGTAGGTATCTGCTTCTCGGTGGTCGGCTCGACGTACTGTGAAGTAGTCTGTATCTGGGCATTTTCCGGTATATAGTATACCATAAGGAGCTTACCCTCCTTGTTGCTGAAGAACGTACCGGAGGACACCTTCTTGCCGTCAACCTGAAGCTCAACGACGGTATCAGGGGTTCCGTAGTACGACTTGTACTCGACGAACTGGTAGTTGAAGCCGGAAATTCCTGCCTCCTCGAGCCTGTTCTTGTACTGAGCAACTGTACAGCCCGAATAATCGGGGATAGTAGCTGATTCCGGACCCTTGCTGACCTTGACCTTTACAACGCCGCCCTTCTTTATCATGGTGCCGGCTTCGGTCTCCTGTGCGAAGATCATGCCGCTGTCGGGGTACTCGTTGTTGTATTCATATGTAGGTTCAAAGTTGAAGTAATCCTTCCACTTTTCCTTTTCGTGGTCATAGAACTTTCCGGTGAGGACAGGCACCTCGGTGTCCTGAACGTCGGAGGCATCCTCGCTTGTGGGCTCGGTAGTGCCGGAAACAACGTTGTCAGACGAGGCGGCAGTAGTCGTACTGCTCGAAGCGCCTTCATCCTTGCTCGGGTCGTGGAGTATGTTGTAGATCACCACTATTATTATCATGAGTATCGCCATCAGAAGTACAGCGATAATTACAGGCACCTTCAGCTTATCGACCGTGTTGACCTTCTCATAGTGGTAATCTTCTTCGTCGTAGTAGCCGTTATTTCTGTACTGACCGCTGCCGTACTGCTTAGGCTGATCCTGAACGCGGTAGACTGGCGGTGCAGTCTGCTGGCGGTACTGCTCCTGCTGGATCTCCTGCGGGTACTGGCGCTGATTGTTCTGGGGACGTACTCTCTGCACAGGTGCGGGAGCACTCCTTACCTCAGCGGGCTGCTCAAAAAGTCTTGTGACGAGCTCGGTAATAGTCTGGATACGGTCACGGACGTTGAGATTCATGCCGTCCATGATAACTCCTGAAACGTGCTCGGGTATCCTTGAATTGAGCTTGCACGGCTCACAGAGGTCGTCGTGACCCTGACGGCTTGTTGAATCGACCGGCATACAGCCTGTCAGAGCACGGTAGATAAGAGCACAGACGCCGTAAACGTCAGTCCATGAGCCCTGTCTGCTGTCTGTGCTCGCGGAATACTGCTCCGGGGCGGCATAGCCCTTGAAAAGCTCGTATTCAAGCCCTGCATCAGCGGTTCTTACAGGTGAGATGCAGAAGCCTGAGAGCCTGAGCTCACCCTTTCCTGTGATATAGACGGTATCAGGGCTGATAGCGCGGTGGATGATACCGGCGTTATGCAGTCTGCCGATCGTTGTAAAGAGCGGCGGAAAGAGCCTTGATACCTGCTCCCAGCTCAGCTCGCCGGCGTTTTCCTTGAGGTAATCGAGCATCTTCACGCCCTCGATATACTCGAAGACGGTATATGTAGTATTGTTCTCGGCAAACATATCAAGAACAGGGTTTATATTCGAGTCATTGCGGAGTCTTGCGAGGGACTTGTTGAGCTCAGTAAACTCGGTCATGAAAGCCTTATACTTGGCAAGATTGTTATAATTGACGCTTATAGTAGGCTTGCCCTTGACTCTTGTACAGAGGTTTATCGGCATATATTCCCTGATGAGCACCCTGCACTCGGTGGAAAGGTCGTAGCCGGCGTAGGTAGCGCCCTCGCCGTTATATTCAAGAAGCACGCCGATGAGGTATCTATCGCGGAGCACAGTCCCGGGGATGATATACATCGGGTTTGAGGGAGTTTGTTCGTCATAACCGCAAACGGGGCAGACTTTCTGTCCGTTTTCTTTTTTGGCCATACATTTATAGCATATTTTGTTTTCTCCCAAAGCAGCTCCTCCTTTTCGTTTATTGAGTAAGTCACATATGCGTTAAAAGAGCGCACTTATAACGATACATTTTATATTTTATCAGCATTCCATTAAAAAGTCAACCGTTTAGGGCATGATATTACGAAATCTTTCGAATTTGTATTATTTCTGTAACATCTTTATTACGAAATCAGGTGTTTTTGTAATAAATGTGTCCGCAATAGTCTTTCTTGATGTCAAGCTCATTTTGCCATGAATGGCAAAACAAAGTGCTCCCCCGGTCCGCCGGAGAAGCACCGCTTCACTTATTCTCAGGAGCGCTCTCCGCGGCTGCCTTTTTCTCTTTCTGCCATTGCAGATAAAGCATGATCCCGGTCGCGGCAAGCAGTACCAGCGTGGTGAAGACACTGCCCTCGATGCCGAATTTTCCGCCTGTGAGGAAATCATGCGAGGTCTTTGAGCTGGTCTTTAGTATGGACTCCGTCTGGCTGTTCCCGCTGACGCTTATCCCGTAGAGATTGCCCTGTGAAAAATTCCATATCGAATGTATCCCGCACACGCCCCAGATATCTTCAAAATAAATCATATACACCGCCGCAAAAACACCGAAAAGTATCAGGTTGAACATTGCCAGCACCGAAAGACCGGCATTTGCGGAGTGCGCTGCGCCGAACAGCACTGCACTTATCCCTATCGCAAGATATGTGCTGTGTGTGCCGCCCACCGTTGTCATCAGGTATCCGCGGAAAATAAACTCCTCGCTCATGCCCTGGACGAGAAATCCCCCAAGATAGAGAAGTATCAGCGTATAGTCAACATCATGAGCGCGTGAGAGACTGTTCGCGCCGGTCACGACCGTAAGCATTGTGATAGAAGTCATCAGCAGCGCACCTATGAACAGTCCGGAAACATAGTTTACTCCCGCACGCCGCTTCACAACACCCATTGAGGACACCCGGCGCATCTCGAAATACCGGCAGTAAAGCATACTGACTATAGTTCCGAATACAGTTGCAAACAGCGTAGGTATCATCACCCCCGGCTTTGCGGAGACCTCCTCGGCAATGTCCATTGACTCACTGAAGGTCAGATCCTTAGTGCCGTCAAGATAGCCCTTTGCGGCAAGTGCTTCGTCCATAGGCTTTGAGGAAACGATAGCGGCAACAATTCCTTCGAGTACATATATTACCAAAAAGACCGCGATGAATACGGCTATTTGTATTATCAGCGACTTTGAGGCGTGAGACTTTGCGGATTCGTCGAACAGCTTTGGTCTGAGTTTTAGCATATCAAGCTCCTTCCGTGTTTATACATTATATTTTACTATATTAACGCAGGAATGTCAACTATCAGCCGCTGCAAAAGAGTTGTCCCCACGCGCAGGAATTCTTCCGATATCAGGCAGAAAACATTTAATCCACCAAATCTCGATTTTGTCCACCTTAGCAGCACGATATTGATATAAAGATAGCACGATTATTGATTGACTAACTACCACGATTTACGATAAAATATTAATAACAAAAAAATATAAATAAGGGAGGATTTTTTGTATGAAACGCAACACTTTCAAAGCTGCTCTTGCCTTCGTTTCTTCTGCGGCTATGCTCTTTACTGCTGTCACCGTTCCGCCGGAAGAAAAACTCACGGCTTCCGCTGCCGTGTCCACCGTCAATAACCCCGTGATCTGGTCAGACGTCCCCGATACCGACGTCATCCGCGTCGGCGATACTTATTACATGGTCAGCACCACTATGTTCTTCAGCCCCGGCGCTCCTATCATGAAGTCCAGCGACCTCGTCAACTGGGAGATATGCAACTACGTCTATGACACTCTCGCTGACGGCGATGTCCAGAAGCTTGCCAACGGTAAGCACGATTACGCTCACGGCCAGTGGGCTGCAAGCCTTCGCTACAACAAAGGCACTTACTATGTATTCTTCGGCAGCTACGGCACCGGCAAGTCCTACATCTTCAAGACCGATGACATCGAGAACGGCGAATGGACAAGAAGCGAGCTGAACGGTATGTACCACGACGCCTCTATCCTTTTCGATGACGACGGCAGGAACTACCTCGTCTACGGCGCCGGCGGCACCTGCAATATCAAGGAGCTGAACTCCGAAATGACCGGATTCAGGCAGGGCGGTGCCGAAAAACAGCTGTTCAAGACCAATTTCGACAATCTTGCCGGTGAGGGCTGGCATATCCAGAAAATCAACGGATACTACTATATTTTCGGCATAGCATGGCCCTCCGGCCACGGAAGACTTGAATTCTGCTACCGTTCAAAGGACCTCCTGGGAACCTATGAAAGCAAGACCCTCCTCGATTCAGGCGTGGGTTCCTATGGAAGCGGCGTTGCACAGGGCGGTATCGTTGATACCCCCGACGGAAAGTGGTACGGCGTACTTTTCCAGGATCACGGCGCGGTAGGACGTATACCGGCACTCGTTCCCGTCACCTGGGAGAACGGCTGGCCTATGATGGGCATTAACGGCAAGGCTCCGGTTTCGTTCAGCATTGATAATGACGGTTCAGGCACTTCTCTTGCCGGCGATGACGATTTTACATATTCTTCAAATGACCTTGCCCTTGAGTGGCAGTGGAACCATAATCCTGACAATAATGCGTGGTCCGTCACCGAGCGCGAAGGCTGGCTCAGACTGCACAACAACACTATCGCCAGCGAGCTGCTCCACGCAAGAAATACCCTCACCATGCGTACTGAGGGACCGGCTTGCAGCAGCATAATCAAAATGGACACAAAAGGCATGAAGGCGGGCGACTATGCCGGTCTTTCAGCCTTCCAGTTCAAGTACGGAAATATCGGCGTTTACGTTGACGGAAACGGCAGCAAAAAGGTCTATATGGCTACCAACGGCGGCAGCAAGATCGACAGCAGCTCCAACAAGATAGAGGCTGAGGCTCCTATGAACGGCGATGAGATATACCTCAAGGTGGACTTCAAGTTCGCCAATGTAGGCTCCGACGGAAGCTCCTCTAATAATATCGACAAGGCTAATTTCTACTACTCCTATGACGGAAACAGCTGGACAAAGCTCGGCACCGAGCTCAGCATGGGCTACGACCTCACACTCTTTACCGGCTACAGAAGCGCTATCTACAGCTATCCGACCAAGTCCACAGGCGGCTATGTCGATATCGACTACTTCGACTACGACCGCACCGCGTGGAACAACTCCGACGGCAGCTACGTCCTCGGCAGCAAGTCTCCGAAGGTCTATGAGCCGGACGAAAACGGCTTCTACTTCCACGACACCTTCGACAACGGCACCGACAACTGGACAGGACGCGGCGCGGCAAACGTTTTATCGACCGAAAAGTACAGCTATGCCGGCTCAGGAAGTCTCTATACCTCCGGCCGCACTGCTTCCTGGAACGGTGCTACAAAGTCCCTCAGCAAGAATTACTTCAAGCCCGGCGAGAAGTATTCCTTCAGCGCTGACGTTATGTATGACACAGGTGCAGCATCACAGACCTTCTGCCTCACCCTCCAGTACAAGGGCAGCGACGGTGAGGTCTACTATCCGAAGGTCGATACAAAGACGGTAACAAAGGGCGATTGGGTGCAGCTCTGCAATACTGAGTACGAGATCCCTGAAGGCGCTTCTGAGATCCAGCTCTATGTCGAGACCGCTGAGGGCTCGGGCGATTTCTATGTTGACGAAGTGATCGGCGCTGTTGCCGGTACAGCTATAGATGGCCCCAGTCCCGTAAGCCTTGTGATAGGCGACCTCACCGGCGATGGCAGGATAGATGTCTTTGACGTTGCCCTCGCAAGACGCGGGCTTGTCAAGGGCGGCTTCGATTCAGCAGCCGCTAAGCGCAACTCCGACGCGGATCAGGACGGCGAGTTCACCACCGCTGATCTCGTTCTCATAAACCAGTTCGTCCTCGGCAGGATTAAAGAGTTTCCTGTTGTAACACCGCCAGCACCGGAGTACACAATGGCTTCCTATACAGAAAAGATGCAGAGCCTTCTCGTTGAAAAGGAACCCGATTCATCGCATCAGCAGAGAAGCGGCGTTGCATACGGCGAGATAAAGAGCGCGACCTACTGGTCATCCGTCTGCAACAGGGAGAAAAAGTACAATGTCCTCCTTCCTCCCGACTATGACCCGAACAAGAAGTACCCTGTCCTCTACGTTATGCACGGCTACTACGAAAATCCGGACAGAATGATAATCAAGGGCAATGTCGAGAGCGGTATGCCAACAAAACAGATAGTCGGCAACTGTATCGCTGACGGCTCAGCTAAGGAAATGATATGCGTTTTCCCGGACGTTTTCTCCAGCCCCACTCTTGCAGCCTGCACAGGAATGGACGAGACAAACAATCAGGCATACGACAACTTCATCAACGACCTCACAAAATGCCTCATGCCCGAGATCGAGGATAAGTACAGCATCCTCACAGGCAAGGAGAATACCGCTATAACAGGATTCTCAATGGGCGGCAGAGAATCACTTCTCATCGGTATGAAGCGCCCTGACCTGTTCGGATATGTCGGCGCGATATGCCCGGCCCCCGGCGTTACCGGCTCGTTCAGCTGGGAATCCGGCAATGAGCCATACCTCCTTCT
>CAMOXW010000183.1 GCA_946629405.1 uncultured Ruminococcus sp. | reverse complement strand
GGGCTTCGGAAACGGTGAAATGCCGGAAATCCCCACAAACGAAGACGGTTCATCTGCTATGCCTGGCGAAATGCAGGAAGGCTTCGGCGGCAGGGGCTTCAGAAACGGCGAAATGCCGGAAATCCCCACAAACGAAGACGGTTCACCTGCTATGCATGGCGAAATGCAGGAAGGCTTTGGCGGCAAGGGCTTCAGAAACGGCGAAATGCCGGAAATCCCCACAAACGAAGACGGTTCGCCTGCTATGCCTGACGAAATGCAGGAAGGCTTCGGCGGCAGAGACGGAAATTACGGCGGCAATAGCGCTGATGTTTCGGACGATACCGTGAGTACAAAGGGCATCAAAGCCGGCACTGAGCTCGTCATAGCGGGCGGCAATATCACCGTTGACAGCGCTGATGACGCTGTTCATTCAAACGATACAGTCACCGTTTCCGGCGGAACGCTCACGCTTACCGCAGGAGATGACGGAATACACGCAGATTCCGAGGTAAATATCAGCGGAAACTGCATGATAGATATTACCAGGGCCTATGAGGGCATCGAAGGCGCTGTTATCAATATCAGCGGCGGAAATACCTCTCTGAAGTCCTCAGACGACGGCCTCAATGCCAGCAACGGCGAGACCCAGATGGGAATGGGCACGTTCTCGGACGAGGTACAGCTTAACATCAGCAGCGGCGTACTCTATGTCAATGCTGACGGCGACGGTCTCGACTCTAACGGTAATATGACCATAAGCGGCGGTACAGTCGTTGTGGATGGTCCTACCAACAGCGGCAATGGTGCTCTCGACAGCAACGGCGATATCAAAGTCACAGGCGGTCTTGTAGTTGCAGCAGGCGCTTCCGGTATGGCTGAATGCCCCGGAAACAGCTCCACTCAGAATTCAGTTTCCGCAACCTTCGATACAACACTTACGGCAGGTACTACAGTCGCCCTTATCGGCAGCGACGGCAGCGAGATAGTCTGCTTTACCTCCGCCAAGACTTTTAGCAATATCGTTGTCAGCTCCCCCGATATAAGGGACGGAGAGACCTATACATTCTACACAGGCGGCACGTTCAGCGAAAATTCCTCCGAACTCCACCTGTCCGGCGGCTATAAAGACGACGGATCGGAAGCCGGCAGCTTCACTGTAAGCAGCGTTACCTCCTTTGTTGGACAGCAGTCCGGTATGGGCGGAGGCGGAATGAAGGGCGGCAGGAACGGGAATTTCTCCCGTCAGCCCTCGGAAGATGAAAACGGCTCTGACCGCCGCAGGAGCAATGACTCCACAGTTTAAGACATCCTCACTTTTCATATAAACCACCCTTAATGGCAAAGGCGCACGGCAGAAATGCTGTGCGCCTTTGTCATTAATTTCCTGAAGTCTGCTCCTGTGCCGCGCGGACTGTGTCAGCCGCGCCCTCGACCGTGTACTGGGTCGCGGTCGGGTCATATTTAAGTATCAGGTTCTTTACATTTTCGTCAAGCGTAAGATTGTACGTCATCTTCATCGCTTTAAGTGCATTCGGGATATCGTTCTCGTTGAGGTAATAAGCCGCAAGCTCAGCACATACATTCACGACCTCGACATTCGGGCCGAACTCCAGATCATACTTTGCAAATACTTCAACTATCTTGTCACGCTCAGGACGGACTATCGGTGATCCCTTGAGATCGGCAAGGTGCTGCAATTCACGGGGGATAGCCGGATTCGGCACAAGCATCACGCTTGCCACATAGAAAGCCGCCGCATCCTCGTACTCCTGTGCATCTGTAAGCGAATAGCCTATATTGGCATAGCATCGCGCAAGTGCTACCGGCGAGGAAGCTACCCTGAGGGTCTCCTTCGTCAGCTCCATGAGACGCTTGCGGTTTTTGAGAAGCTTGTACACCTCAGCAAGCTCAAACCTCGGTCCGACATCGACCGGGTTGAACTCGATAGCCTTCTCGAGTATCGGTATTGCGTCAAGCGGCGAGCCTGTCTCGACCATGAGATAGCCGTAGGAGGTTATATACTCCGCAAAGTCATAGGGAGTGCGGGTGAGTGTTTTTTCCGGCTTGAAAAGAAGCTGGTAGAGATTGTCCTCGAATGGATTCCGCAGGGATACATACTTCACGGTGTCGGTCTCCTTGAACTCTACCGTGATCTTCTTGTACAGACGCTCTGCAAGGTCCTTCGCGGCAACGTTGTCGTTTTTCTTTATAAGTCCAGCGATCTGCTCGTAGAGCTTGTCAAGGCGGACGCCGTCAACGTGGGTTATACGGTTGATCTCATTGCGCTTTGCCTCGGGCAGGCTCTCGAACAGAAGGTCTTTTGCAGCTTCAAAGCCTTCCTTATTGCCCTCGGAGGCAAATTTTTCGGCAGCCTCGCGGAGAATCACGTCGTTATCGTCGGCAGAAGCGGTGAGCTTCGCCTTCAGTTCTTCTTTATATTCGTTGTATGACATATTAATTCCTCATTTCAATTAATGATCAAGCGGAGCGCAGCCGTTACCGGTGTGCTCCGCTTATCATGCTCAGCAAAGGAGATCAGAGACCTCTCTTTGCCATATCCTTCTTGAATTTTGCATCGATCTTGTCCTGCTTCTTTTTAGCCTTGAGCTCAGACTTGGTCATAAAGCGGATATCCTGTTCTTCCTGCGGCTTCTTTCTTGGAGCAGCGGATCTTGAGGCTGAACCTGATCCAGCCTTGTACTCATCGTATACAGGAACGTTCTGCTTTGCAGCGGCTGCCTTCTTGTTCTTGAGCGAATCATCACCCATCTGGGAGAGAACATCCTCGATAGAAGTGAGAAGCGGAGCGTTTGCTTTAAGGCCCTGAGTTTCGATAAGGTTCTTGTCAGCATAGTCCTTCGAGCTTGCGATAGCATTTATGAATGCCTGCGAAGTGGACTTGCTGTGCGGATTTACAGCGATCTTAGAAATATTTGCAGTAGGTGTCGTGTACTGACCAGGCTGAGCGGGAGCTGTACGGCGAGCAGGAGCAGCCTGCTGAACGGGTGCCTGCTGTACCGGAGTTGCCTGACGTGCGGGAGCCGCCTGCTGAACGGGTGCCTGCTGTACCGGAGCTGTCTGACGTACGGGAGCAGCCTGCTGAACAGGTGCCTGCTGTACCGGAGCTGTCTGACGTACGGGAGCCGCCTGCTGAACGGGTGTCTGCTGTACCGGAGCTGCCTGACGTACGGGAGCCGCCTGCTGAACAGGTGTCTGCTGAGGCATATTCATCGGAGGCACCATAGGCTGCTGGCCCGGGAGAGGCATAAAGATCGGCTGACCGTTTGCGTCAAAGCCGGACATCTGCATCTGAACATATGTATAAATGGGCTGACCATTCATATCATAGCCGGCAAACTGCGGAACAGTGATGATCTGCGGCTGATCGGGTGTCTTGGGCTGAACGGGCTGGACTGTCGGCTGAGATCTCTTTATCTCGTCGGCAAATACAGGAGTACTGTATCTGTACTTATTCATGTCATCTTCACCATTTCCCTCATATACATTGGTTTCTTCCGTGTTGAGCTCAGGAACCGCAATATCGTCGATCGCGGGAGCTTTGATATTCTCCGGCACCGGAATGTCCTCGATAACGGGAGCACTTATCTCCTCCGGAACCGGAATGTCCTCGATAACAGGAGCACTTATCTCCTCCGGAACCGGGATGTCCTCGATAATGGGAGCACTTATCTCCTCCGGAACCGGGATGTCCTCGATAACAGGAGCACTTATCTCCTCCGGAACCGGAATGTCCTCGATAACAGGAGCGCTTATCTCCTCCGGAACCGGAATATCCTCGATAACAGGAGCGCTTATCTCCTCCGGAACCGGAATATCCTCGATAACAGGAGC
>CAMOXW010000182.1 GCA_946629405.1 uncultured Ruminococcus sp. | reverse complement strand
ATGTCGTGTCCCTTACGGTCCGTTACGTATGTAATAAGGCTTTCAGGCTTACCGAGTTCCTTGCAAATCAGCTTTACGATATCGATATTTCTCATCTCATTATGACCACCGACGTTATATACCTCACCAATGCGGCCATTATGGATTATAAGATCGATCGCCTTGCAATGATCTTCTACATACAGCCAATCCCTTACGTTGATACCTTCCCCGTAAACCGGAAGTGGCTTATCATTAAGAGCATTTGCTATCATAAGCGGAATGAGCTTCTCGGGGAAGTGATAGGGGCCGTAGTTGTTTGAACATCTTGATATTGTCACAGGCAGGCCGTAAGTTCTGTGATATGCCATAACGAGGAGGTCAGCACCAGCCTTTGACGAGCTGTACGGACTGCTTGTGTGGATAGAAGGTTCCTCTGTGAAGAAAAGGTCAGGTCTGTCGAGTGGGAGGTCGCCGTAGACCTCGTCCGTGGAATCCTGATGATAGCGCTGAATGCCGTACTTTCTGCAAGCGTCCATGAGTACCTGCGTTCCGAGAATGTTGGTCTGAAGGAAAATCTCCGGATTTTCGATAGAACGGTCAACGTGGGACTCAGCCGCGAAGTTGACAACGATGTCAGGCTTCTCCTCCTCGAACAGCTTGTACACGCCCTCACGGTCGCAGATGTCGAGCTTCACGAAGCGGAAGTTCGGGTTGTCCATTACAGGAGCAAGTGTAGAAAGATTTCCTGCATATGTGAGCTTGTCCAGACAGATTATGCGGTAGTCCGGATAAGATTTGAGCATATGAAATACGAAATTTGAGCCTATGAAGCCGGCTCCGCCTGTTACGATAATTGTCATAGTCTTTTCTCCTTAATACTTGATCTTGCCCTCGGCAACCTTTTTAAGATGAGCGCCATACGGCGATTTACCGTACTTTTCAGCAGACTTCATAAGTCCTGCATTGTCTATCCAGCCATTGATGAAAGCTATTTCCTCAGGAGCTGAAATTTCAATACCCTGACGGTTCTGAACCATCTGAACAAAATTAGTAGCTTCTGCAAGACTGTCCATCGTACCTGTATCAAGCCAAGCAAAGCCGCGTCCAAGGAGCTGAACATCAAGAAGGCTATCATGGAGATACATCTCATTGAGAGTCGTTATTTCAAGTTCTCCGCGTGCAGAAGGCTTGACCTGATTTGCTCTTGCACTTACGCCTGCGGGGTAAAAATATAATCCTGTAACTGCATAATTACTCTTAGGAACAGCTGGCTTTTCCTCAATTGACAGTGCGTGCCCATCCTTGTCAAAATCAACTACGCCAAAACGCTCGGGATCAGGAACATAGTAACCAAATACTGTCGCACGGTTATTCTCCTCTGCATTCTTCTTTGCAGCGCGGAGAATAGTTCCGAAACCGTTACCGTAAAAGATATTATCTCCGAGAACCATTGCACAGGCGTCATCACCTATAAACTCTTCACCCAAAATAAACGCCTGTGCCAGTCCGTCAGGGCTGGGCTGTACTTTATAACTAAGGTTAATACCATACTGAGAACCGTCTCCGAGAAGTCTCTCAAAGTTAGGAAGGTCTGTAGGAGTAGATATAATAAGTATATCTCTTATTCCTGCCAGCATAAGAGTTGAAAGCGGATAATATACCATTGGCTTGTCATATACTGGAAGCAGCTGCTTTGATGTGACCATTGTCAACGGATAAAGTCTTGTACCGGAACCGCCGGCGAGAATTATTCCTTTCACTATTAGTCCCTCCTAAACAAATCTCTCGTATAAACTTTCTCAGCCACATCATCAAGACAGCTATCATATCTGTTTGCAATGATCGCCTGACTCATAGCCTTAAATTTGGCAAGGTCATTCACGACCTCACTGCCATAGAACGTATCTCCGTCTTTGAGAGTAGGCTCGTAAATCACAACCGTAGCGCCCTTAGCCTTGATCCGCTTCATAACACCCTGAATGGAACTCTGACGGAAGTTATCAGAGTTGCTCTTCATCGTCAGACGGTAAACACCGATCACGACCTGCTTCTCACCAATATACTCACCGGTATAACTGTTCCCGCCTGCAATTTGAAGTACACGGTCGGCGATAAAATCTTTTCTCGTGCTATTGGAATCAACGATTGCCTGAATCAGATTCTGTGGAACATCAGCGTAGTTTGCAAGAAGCTGCTTAGTGTCCTTCGGCAGGCAATAGCCGCCGTAACCGAAGCTCGGATTATTGTAATGGCTGCCGATTCTTGGGTCAAGGCAAACACCGTTGATGATTGCCTGAGTGTCAAGCCCCTTCATTTCTGCATAAGTATCAAGTTCATTGAAGTAAGAAACACGAAGCGCCAGATATGTATTAGCAAACAGCTTTACCGCCTCCGCCTCTGTAAAGCCCATGAACAGTGTGTCAATATCGGGCTTCTCTGCACCTTCCTGCAGCAGCTTTGCAAATGTCTCAGCCGCATCTCTGCTCTTCTCATCACAGCCAACAATGATACGGCTCGGATAGAGATTGTCGTAAAGAGCCTTGCTCTCACGAAGAAATTCCGGACTGAAAATGATCCGATCTGTGTTGAATTTCTTTCTGACGCTCTCCGTATAGCCGACCGGAATAGTGCTCTTGATAATCATCATTGCGTCCGGATTGCTCTCAAGCACTAAACCAATAACCGCCTCAACTGCAGACGTGTCAAAGAAATTCTTCTGAGAGTCATAGTTGGTAGGGGCGGCAATAATGACAATATCCGCATCAGCGTAAGCAGACTTGCCATCTGTGGTTGCTGTCAGATTGAGTTCTTTCTCCGCCAGATACTTTTCAATATAGTCATCTTGAATCGGAGACTTTCTGATGTTAATAAGATCAACCTTCTCGGGTACTATATCAACTGCTGTAACTATATGATTCTGCGCAAGAAGCACAGCAAGCGAAAGGCCAACATAGCCTGTTCCAGCAACCGCAATTTTCAAGTCATTAAACTCTCTCATTTTCAGGATTCCTTTCTAATTATCGTTCAGCTTTTTTCCTTATGTAAAGCAACATACGAGCCTCTAAACCCGTCCATCGCCATATCAAGCTTTATTCGTGAGATATACTCATACGGGTAGTTCGGAAATGTCATTCCTGCCCAACATCCAGCATAAAAGAGTTACATTTTCGATTCTTAAGCCAAAGCCAACTTACGCCTCAGCACTCCGTGATTCTCCCCACCATTACTTACGCCTTCTTGTCTCCGTAGTCAGAAGAGAAAAGTGCCTACGCAAAAGCGGTTAAGCATTCTATAAAGTACACTAACATTTATCATTATAATACATCTGTACATCTTTTGTCAAGTATAAATAAAAAACAATGCCATTTTTTGTGAAGGTATACAAATCCACAAATATGCTACTTGTATTCTTAAACTAAATGCATATTATCATTATATATGTATATCCGCGAAATGTCAACACTTTTCGATTTTTGAAGGCTAATGAACAAAATTTGTACTCTATATTTCTAAATAAAAATGATAAATACTCCCAACAAAAAGCAGCACCAATAATGGTGCTGCTAATAATCATTTTGCTCCTTTGCGGAGAATAACTGCAGCCGCTGTCTTAAACATAAGCTTGAAGTCAAGCCTTGCACTGCGAGTCTTTATGTAACGGATATCGCCCTCGACCCACTTGTCAAACTCCATATCGCTGCGTCCCTCAGTCTGGCAGATACATGAAAGTCCACCCTTGACCAGAAGCCTGTTCATCTGCTCCGGAGTATAGAGTACGACCTCTCTCGGAAGCGGAGGTCTGGGACCAATAAACGACATATCACCTTTAAGAACGTTCCAGAACTGCGGAAGCTCATCTATCGAAGTCTTGCGAATAAACTTTCCTATCCTTGTGACACGCGGATCATCATCGCTCTTGAAAGCAAGTCCATCCGACTGATTCTCCTTCTGAACCTCTGCAAACCTTGCCTCAGCATCAATACACATAGAACGGAGCTTGTACATCTTGAACGGCTTACCGTCCTGAGTAAGTCTGACCTGTGAGAAGAACGGATTCCCCTTATCATCGACATAGATAAGAAGCGCAACAACTCCGATCGGCACTGCAAGTACCGTCAGAGCACAAGCAGAAGCCACAACATCAAAAGTTCTCTTGAAGAAGCGGTACACCTTACCGCCGGCAGGCTTGACCTGAGTATATCTGAGCGTATTTGAAACACCCTCATGGAGAAGGTTCAATGCGCGTTCATCAAAATTAAGTATAGGATATTCTGTCACACCGGATTTGCCGGGAAGCGTTGGCTTGGGTTCCTCACCCTTTTCAAGCTTTTCAAGCATATCCTGAGTAACATCGTTTTCAGAAAGAAGTATTTCATTCGCACGTTTGATCTCAAACATATCCTTTACCACTTCTCCCTTCGGATAATTGTTGATAACATTCATATCTGTAGCTTGCATCGTTCTATCCTCCATTAATCCAAAATTTTAGAGTGCTTTAACTTTGCATATTGATCCATAAAGGAAATCCATATCCCTTTTAAACCGATCGTAAATGTTATTTCTATTCTCAACAATATCTTTTTTCTTGATATATCCCCTATATAATGGGGTGTATGATATTATTATAACCTCCACATTCAAAAAAAGCAAGCGGGAAAATAAGGCAATCGCCTTTTTACAGCGTTTTTTGTCGTTTTTCACAAAACAGTCATATTGTTTACTGTGAAAATCACACTAAAAAATATACTCTCAGGAATATTTCTGGCGAGTTTTTTTGTTATGTATAGTATTTTTCACAGTCCTTCCCGATACATTTCCTGTTAAATTTCAGACAAACAAATCCGAGCATTCCGGTAGCATTTATATCTTTCAACAAAAAAAGGGTGCGCTCAGGCGCACCCCAGATTCATCAACAACAGGCTTTCCGTACATCGGTACAGATCATCGTCCCCAGACATAAAGAACACGACCTTATACTTTTTGTCGCCCTTCTGCGCGAGAAGCCGCCTTGCAAGTGCATTGCGGTCAACCTCCGACTGCTCACTCTTGGTCAGCCAGACCTCATAGTACTTTTGCTTCTGCTTATCATAGATCTCCATACGATCATCTCCTAACGAAAGCAGCCGCAGTTTTCGTACAGGTACTCGCCGTCCATGAACTTTATCTCTCGAACCGCTTCCTTCAACGCATCTGCGTCCATCATCAATTCTTCGACTTCGTCAACTGTATAGCCGTAATCCATAAGTAGTATCACGTCATTTCCATCAACGCCGAAGCAGTGCGCCATATCAATAAGAGTTTGCTCATAAGTAGAATAGTAGTCCTCATAGTCGCCGTACCACCACTTGCACCTCGTAAAGCTCGTGTAGTTAGGAGCAGGCCGAAACTGCGAGCGAGTGATATTGCCGCTGCTGTCGATTTTTATGATATCACCCTCGTCAGCTTCGATACGCTCAAAGGCAAACTTATGCAGTCCCACACGCTTCAGCGCATTTTTCATTATGCTTTCGGTACTGGCATACACATACAAACCTATGTCCGCGAAATGGAGCAGGCAGAGCGGGTTT
>CAMOXW010000181.1 GCA_946629405.1 uncultured Ruminococcus sp. | reverse complement strand
GCCTCTGTCAGAAAGCTCCCGGACGACGCCCACGAGCCGCTCTACAGCATTTCCTTCAGCGACGTCTTCTCTCTTGAGGCTATCGCTTACAGCCGCGAAAAGCTTCTCTCCGAGCAGCGCTATTTCCTGAGTCTTATCAGCGATCTTGCCTTTGAATATTCCTTCACTACAAAAAAGCTCAGGATATATATGTTTGACAGCTTCCGCGACATCGTCCTCTCTGACGAGGACCTCGAAACATGGCGGCTGAGCTGCATCGAATCCGGCTTCGTCCTCTCCCGCTATATAGAGACCTTCAACAGCCTTTGCAGGGATATCCGCAGCGGCGTCTACCGTTTTGACTATGAGCTCGAGACCTCCGCACTCACCGGCGGAAAAGCGCGTGAAATGTGTCTTTTCAGGGGAATAACCCGCTTCGACGATCCGGACACCAGAAAGGTCTGCGGAGTCATTTCCGTCGTAACCTCCCGCCAGAGGAGCCGCGACGTCAACCTTGCCCTCGAAACCAACAAGGACTCACTCTCCGGCTTGCTCAACAAACGCGCGATAACCGCCTTCGCCGAGGAGATCATCACCTCGAAGCCCCAGTATAACGTCAATCTCGTTATCCTCGATATCGACGATTTCACCGGCATCAACAACAGCTACGGGCATATGTTCGGTGACGAGGTGATCTACACCATCGCCGGAATAATCCGAAGCGAGGCAGGTCCCCGCGGCATCGCCGGAAGAATAAACGGCGGCGGCTTCCTTATCGTCCTCGAAAATACCCGTGATGAGGAGGACCTTCGCGGCATCCTCCGCGCAATACGCACCAAGACTGAGTTTGCCTTTGCCGACCGCTTCGCAAACTTCCGTCTGACCTGCTCAATGGGCGTTTCGACCTATCCTGTTGACAGCACCAGCTACGAGGAGCTCTTTATGCAGGCGGACAAAGCCCTGTTCCTTGCACAGGAAAAGGGTCAGAACCGCTATGTCATCTACGATATTAACAAGCACGGCCCCGTAGAAAAAGACGCCAAAAACAAAATAGTATATCTCAATAATCAGGGCGACGCCTCCGAAAAGCTCAGCTTCGCCGGTCAGCTCGCCGAAAGCCTTGTGCTCGGACGTGTGCCGGATATCTCCGTCCTTCTCGAACAGATACGTTCAAAATTCGCTATCGATGATATCTGTGTCTTTGCCGGCAACGACATGGGGCTTATCCTGAGCTGTGGAAATGCCTCCTCAAAGAACGCTGCCTACCTCTTTGAAAACCGCTATACAGAGCGCTTTTCCGGTGACGGTCTATTCATTATCGACAACGTAGGCGAGCTTGAAGGACGTGACGACAACGCCTTCTCACAGCTCACCTCAGAGAATATCGGCGGAGCGGTGCAGTACCTCATGACCGAGGACAGCGTCATAAAGGGCATGATATCCTTCTGCTATATCTCACGCTTCAAGAAATGGTCGGTCTCCGACATCAACTACTTCGCCATTATCGGAAGGACTGTAACCGCACTTCTGAAAAAGCAGGCATACATCTGATATATTCTCATTTGCCATATTTTGCGCTTTTTGATGAAAGTTATTGACAAATTGTGACACAAATGTTATACTGATTTTAATTGGTGTATTGTTCACCTCATTCATGAAAATCAATTCATAACAATGTGGAGGGGCATTGAAATGAGAAAATCTAATTTCAGAAAAGCAGCCGCAGGCATTATGAGCCTTGCTCTCCTGCTCGGGACTGCCGGCTATCTTCCGGCTAAAACACACGCTGCATCAGCCTCCGTTACTATCAACGAGGTATGTGCAAAAAATACCGGCTATAACATCTCCGGCGGACTTTACGACTGGATAGAGCTCTACAACAGCTCGTCCTCTGCGGTCGATATCTCCGGCTGGGGTCTTTCTGATAAGGCTGCCAAGCCTTACCGCTATACCTTCCCCGAAGGAACATCTATCCCCGCCGGCGGAAGGCTCACAATTGCCTGTGACGGTACCGCAACCGGCACAGATATCGCTCCGTTCGGACTTTCCACATCCGGCGAAACGCTCACACTTACCGACAAGAACGGTACTGCTGTCGATACCGTCACCTTTGAATCGCTTGCGGCTGACGTAAGCTACGGTCAGTATCCCGACGGCAGCGGTGAATACTTTGTTCTCACGGCAACTCCCGCTGCGCCGAACTCCGCTCCAGAGGGTTCCAATGCAGTAAAACTTCCTGAATTCTCCGCCAAAAGCGGCTTTTACGGAAGTGACTTCGACCTCACTATTTCTGCACCGCAGGGCTGCACGGTATACTATACCACTGACGGCAGCGACCCGACATCTTCATCCGAAAAGTATACCGCTCCAATAAAAATAAGCGACTGCTCCGGCAACCCGAATGTTTACAGTGCCCGCACCGATATAAGTGCAGCAGAGGTAAATCCTCCGAGTGAGCTCGTTGACAAAGCTGCCATAATCCGTGCTGTTGCAGTTGACGCACAGGGCAGAACGAGCGCTATAGCCACAAATACCTACTTCCTCGGCAAGCCCTACGATAAGTACCGCAGCGATATCAAGGTAGTTTCTCTTGTCACCGATCCCGATAATCTGTTTGACTACGAGACCGGTATCTACGTCAAGGGCAAGGTCTACGACGATGAGAACAAAAATACCGGCGGCTGGGGCTTCCCCGGCTTCGGTATGTTGAATACATGGGAAATGGCTGCGAATTATACCCAGCACGGCAGAGAGTGGGAGCGCCCGGCTTCCTTCGAGTTTTTCGTCAACGGCGAGAGCGTGCTCTCGCAGGACGTAGGCATCCGTATCAAGGGCGCCGCTTCAAGATCCTACGCTCAGAAAAGCTTCAATATCTATTCCCGCGCAGACTACGGCAAGACCTCTCTCGATTTTGACTTCTTCGACGGTGCTGCCGTCAAGAAAAAGAACGGCAAGGTCATCGACTCCTTCGACGGCATCACTCTCCGCAACGGCGGCAACGACAATGGATACGCCTTCTTCCGTGATTCAATAAACCAGTCTCTCGTCCGTGACAGGAATATGGCTGTCCAGACTACCAGCGAGTGCGTGGTGTTCCTCGACGGTGAATACTGGGGAATTTACCAGATAATCGAAAAAGTCAACGCCGATTACCTCAAGTCTCATTTCGGCGTCGAAAAGAACGACGCCATTATCGTCAAAAACGGGGAGATCGAGGAAGGCACTGACGCTGACCTGCGTGAATGGGAGGATCTCGTGAATTTCTGCGCCGGCAGCGACCTCAGCAATTCCTCAAATTACCAGAAAGTCACTGAAAAGCTCGATATACAGAGCTATATAGACTACTGCGCTGCTCAGATATACTGGAATAATACAGACTGGCCGCAGAATAACTTCGCCGCATGGCGCGCCTCTGCTCCCGAGGAGGGGAATCCCTACACCGACGGAAAATGGAGAATGTTCCTGTTTGATACCGAGCTCTCAACAGGTCTATACGGCAACGAAACCGCCGCTGACCGGAATTCCTTCGACCGTATATCGCGCAATGAAGACAACTACTGCCGGATGTTCACCAACCTTATGAGGAATAAAGAGTTCCGCGATCAGTTCAATATCACGCTCATGGACCTCGGCAATTACAACTTCGCTGAGGACAAAGTCATAAGCGCTTCGTCACACTATGACAACCTCTACCGCGATGAGATAATCAATTCGCAGAAGCGCTTCGGCGCCGGCAGCTCCATGTGGGGCGGCAGTCCTGAGCAGCAGTATGAAAGTGAGGTCAATACTATAAAGTCCTTCTATTTGCAGCGCTTCAATAATATCATGCAGCACATGAAGGCCTCCGCCGGAATTACCGGTCAGGATAAGTTTCTCACCGTAAGCAATGACACAAATTCCGGTTCTATCCACGTCAATACCCTCTCCCTCGGCGGACTTATGAGCTGGAAGGGAAGATATTTCAGCGACCAGACCCTGACAGTTTCTGCCGTTCCCTATGAAGGCTTCAGCTTCGACCACTGGGAGGTCACAGGCGCGGATATACCTGCATCAGACCTTGTTTCCCCTGAACTTGAGCTGAACCTTTCCTCAGACGTGACCCTGAAGGCTTACTACAAGGCTGGCAGTCCGGAGGCGCTGAAAGGCGACTACAACGGCGACGGCGAGGTAAATATCTCGGATATCGTAACGCTCAGCGGCTACCTCACCGGCAGGGTAAAGACTATCGCTGATACTGACATGAACGACGACGGAAGAACTACTGTATATGACGCAATACTGCTCAGAAGAGCTATTTTCAAAAAGTAATTCCCGGAGGTAACTATGAACTGTAAATTCTGCGGTCAGCCCGTCGAGGACGGAAAAAAATTCTGCACAAGCTGCGGTGCACCGGTCGATAACCCAATCCCGGATATCCCGGCCAGCCAGAACACATCTTTCCCGGAAATCCCACAGACCGTGCCGGCTTCTGTCGGCAAAAACGGCGTAAGCAAGAAAAAAACGGTCTTTTTCTGGGCTTCAAAGGCGGCTGTTGTTGCCGCACTGATACTCTTTTTTCTGCCGTTCATCAGCTTCGACTATCACGGCAACCTCAGACGCGGCTCGACTGACGAGCTCGTCCTGACCGGAAAAGAGCTCATATTCGGCAACGAGGACAGCAACGACGGAGACAGCGCCGGAACTGCAAAGGATAACCTCAGCAGCGGTACAGTCATGCTTGCAGGCATCGCCGCTCTTATCGCTCTTGTGCTGCCGAAGCACGGAGCCTACGCTTCCGGTTCAGCGGCATATCTGCTGTTCAGATTCAGCATGAACGCCGACAAGAGCTACACCTTCAGGGATAAGCCCGTCCGTGACTGGAGCAATGACATACTCGAGATGAACGTTCACGCTGCGCTGTATATTGCGGCTGCACTTTTCACGGTATCAACAGTGCTTGCGGCGATAGACTACTACCAGCGCCGCAGGATGTTCAAGGATGATCTGATGTCCACCCTCAATGGGGGCGGCTACAGCAGCGGCGGCTACGGATATATCTGATAATAAAAAGGCACGGGATAGGGTGCTGCTCTTAGCGGAACAAATGACAAACCAAATCAAATAGGACTAAAAACAGCGGTGCTCAGACGAGTACCGCTGTTTTATCATTTACGATTGTTCGCTAAGCAGTATAGATACACGGTTCTGTATCATCTCAGCGCATTGCTTGGCAGAATGTTCTCCTGCAAAATAGTATTCCGTTTCCTCGGAGATTATAGAGCTAACAGCGAGTTCTGTGTTTCCCGTCAGCGGACGGAGCTCCTACAAATGTCATATCCTCGCCAAATACTGACTGCTCCTGCACATTTATATCTCTGAAAGAGGAAAAGTACATATCGCTCAGCAGCGCCGTAGGTGTTCAGCTTAGCAGAACTCTCCGAGCTCTTAAATCAGCTCGAAAACATAAGCTTACAGGAAAAAATATGTGCAGGACTTCATTGAGAAAGCAAAGGCTAACATAGATGTGAAAGAGCTTGCTCCCGAATTGCTCAGAGCGTTCATATCCCGCATCGAAGTATATAAGAAGCCAGAGAAATACTCGCGGACTTGCGGTAACACCATATTGATACGCTGCACCTTCAAGACAACTCATGAACCTGCGTCGATTCTAAAGCCGTCCGAAAACAAAACGTTTGCACAGGCAGCTTGCTAAAATGAAGAAACCCGAGGACGTTATGCCCTCGGGTTACATAAGATTATAATAAAGTTCCGTTAAAGATAGCCGCCATATGCGCCTTTACTTTTATGCCTCTGAGAATGAGTCCTTGCCTACTCCACAGAGCGGACATTCAAAATCCTCGGGAAGATCCTCGAATTTTGTGCCGGGAGCAATACCGTTATCCGGATCGCCGAGCTCCTCGTCATACTCATAACCGCATACATCGCATACAAATTTTGCCATAATAACACCTCACAATATATTTTGCGGCTGCCGTTTTTTCGCGGCAGCCGTATTTATTCCGGAGAAACGCTTACTTTTCAGCCTCAGCAGGTTCGGGCTCGATGACCGGAGCCTCGGGAGCATTTTTCCTTACGCTCTCGATCCCCTTCTTGCAGCTGTCCTTCTTGACATAGCCCTCACTTGCAGCTATGATCTCGCCGTTTCTTGCCTTCAGGCGGAAGCGGAACTCGCCTGCCTTGTCCTTATAGATCTCGAACTTCGGATTTGTAGCAGTCTCATAGCCCTCGACTGTCTGATCCTCGATATTAGCGATAGGAGCGTTCTTTGCAACGCTTGCAACACCGTTCTTAACGCTTGCGAGAGAATTGTACACCTCGCCGCCGACTGCGATAACCTCACCGTTTCCGGCTTTAAGGCTGAATGTAAAGCCTGTTTTTGTTGCTTTGATAACAAATTTTCCCATAATTTTTCACACCTTTCAGCAAGATAAATAATTTGTATCATTATTATACATTATTTTATGGACTATGTCAATAGTTTTCTGAACTTTTTATAAACAGGCGCGGAAGCCGGCTAAAACCTCAGATGTGCTGCTCATAAGCCCGCTCTGTTTATCCGGACCGGAAGTATTATCCCCCTCACTTTTTTTGCATTTGTAGTAGATTTTTCCGGCGGGATGTGTTATAATAGTAGAAGGTGCAGCTTCTGCGCCCCGATATCTTCTGAACCGGAGGTCTTATCATGCTGTTAGCTATAGATATAGGTAATACTAACATCGTTTTCGGCTGCGTAAACGATAACGACGAGGTCGTGCTCTTTGAGCGCATCTCCACCAACCACAGCGCTACTGCTGCCGAGTACGCTTCTCTCGTCCGCAATGTCCTGCTCATGAACGACTTTGACACAAGTGACATCTCTGCCGCTATCCTTTCTTCCGTCGTTCCCTCTGTTACAAATACCATAAAGCAGGCAGTGAAAAAGCTCTTTGGAGTAGAGGTCATGGTCGTTGGTCCCGGCGTAAAGACCGGCCTCAATATCCTCATTGACAATCCGGCCCAGCTCGGCAGCGATCAGGCTGTTGATGCTGTTGCGGCAATAAATCAGTATTCAGCCCCGCTGATAATCATCGACATGGGTACAGCTACTACCGTTTCCGTCGTTGACAAGAACAAGAACTACCGCGGAGGTCTTATAATGACCGGAATGGCTGTTGCGGCTGAAGCCCTCGTTGCACGCACTGCCCAGCTCCCGAAGATAAACTTCGAGGCTCCTTCAAGCATCATCGGTACGAATACAATCGACTGCCTCAAAAGCGGTATGCTTTACTCAAACGCAAGCGCCCTCGACGGCATCATTGACCGTATTGAGGAGGAGCTCGGCTATGAGTGTACTGCCGTGGCTACAGGCGGGCTCTCGGAGCTCGTCGTTCCGCTGTGCAAGAAAAAGATCATCCACGACAGCGACCTGCTTATCAAGGGTCTCGCCATAATCTACCGGAAAAACCGAAAGGGATGAGGAGCTATGCTGGAAGGTAAGACTGTTCTGCTCGGCGTTTCGAGCTCTATCGCCGTTTATAAGGCCTGCAATATCGCAAGGCTCCTCACCAAGCTCGGAGCGGATGTACACGTTGCAATGACACCCAATTCGCTCAACTTCGTCCACCCTCTCACCTTTGAGACCCTCACAAAGCACAAGTGCCTCATCGACACCTTCGACCGAAATTTCGAGTACAGCGTCGAACACGTTTCTATCGCTAAAAAAGCCGATATCGCGGTGATCGCACCAGCCTCGGCAAATGTCATAGGCAAGATAGCCGGCGGCATTGCTGACGATATGCTCACCACCACTGTCATGGCGTGTACCTGCAAAAAGCTCATTGCTCCCGCCATGAACCACAATATGTTCCATAACCCGATAGTTCAGGAGAATATCGAAAAGCTCCGCAGATACGGCTATGGCATCATCGAGCCTGTGCGCGGGATGCTTGCCAACGGAGATATCGGCGACGGAAAGCTGCCGGACGAGGCGACTATAGTTGAGCACATTGTCCGTGAGATCGCCTTTGAAAAGGACCTCACCGGGAAGAAGATTCTCGTCACTGCCGGTGCTACACGCGAGAGCATCGACCCGGTTCGCTTCATTACCAACCATTCCAGCGGAAAAATGGGCTTTGCCATTGCAAGAGCTGCCATGCTCAGAGGTGCTGATGTGACTGTAGTTGCCGCGCATACCGACGTTGAACCGCCGATGTTCGTGAACGTTGTCCCGGTTCAGTCAGCAGAGGATATGTTCACCGACGTGAAGGAACGACTCGCGGAGTCCGATATCATCATAAAAGCTGCTGCTGTTGCGGATTATACCCCCGCTTCTGTATCTGACAGCAAGATGAAGAAGTCCGACGGAGATATGTCGATACCGCTAAGAAGAACTACTGATATCCTCAAATATATCGGCGAAAACCGCCGCCCCGGACAAGTGGTCTGCGGCTTCTCTATGGAGACCGACAACGTCATCGAAAATTCCCGGAAGAAGCTCAGCTCCAAGAACTGCGACATGATCTGTGCGAACTCGCTCCGAAAAGCCGGTGCAGGCTTCGGCACGGATACCAATATCATCACACTTATCACCCACAGCGGCGATGAGGAACTTGCGCTCATGAGCAAATTCGACGCCGGAAATATCATACTCTCACGGCTTGCCGCCATGCTTCCCTGAACCCGAAGCTGACGCGCCCGGAAGGAGGTCCCCGTGACACGCTTCAACAAAAAACTCGCTGCCAGACCCGACCACTCGCACTACCCCGCCTGTCTCGACAGAAAGGTCGATATCGAAAAGACGGCTGTTGAGGTCCTGGTCTATACTGTCAGCGTCTGCGTTATCATGCTCATTTTCTCGATATTCATGCAGCGCTTTGCGGTCATTTCATGGATACCATCGCTGTTCGGCGAAAGCACTGACGCAGGTCCGTTCTTTTTGCAGCTTCTCCTGATAATTGCCTTCGCGTTCGTTTCCGCGCTCAATTGCAGCGAGAGATACAAGGTCTGCGGACTTGTCATATTCGGGATGTACTCCATGATGGCGGTATTCGGCTTCATCGGGATAAATTCCAACAGCTGCGACCTCCTCACCTTTGCATTCGGAGCGTTTGGTACAGCAAGGACCTTCCGTCTTGTCCCGGACTACCTCGACTGGAAGCAGCTGCGTTCAACTGAAGGCTATCCACACTTCAACATACGCTTCACCGTACAGAACGAACACCCTGAATATCAGCCCCAGCACACCGGTGCCGGCTCATCCGAAAATATGAGCGACCCGGAGATCATCGCTGTACAGGACTTCACAGGGCAGGACATCCACTCGCAGATGCCTGAGCTCGGGAGCGACCGCGCTGCCATACCAGCTGTTCCATTCACCCCGGACTATCTGAACGAACCTGACAAATACTGCACAATGTCCGAAAGCCCCATAAAAACATCTTGAAAGGGTGACGATCTATGTTTGCCAAGATATCAAGCCTCGGCCTTTACGGTCTGAACGCATTCCATGTCGATGTTGAGATCGACATAAGCCGGGGACAGCCGCAGTTCGATATCGTCGGACTGCCGGATGCTGTTGTCCGCGAGAGCCGCGAGAGGATACGCGCTGCAATGAGAGCGTGCGATATAAGCTTTCCCGTGGCTCAGGTCATGATCAACCTTGCCCCTGCCGATACAAAAAAGAGCGGCTCTGTTCACGATATGGCGATCTTCATGGCGATACTCAAGGCCATGAGGATGACCGACCTTCCCCTTGATGGCTGCTCATTCATCGGGGAGATCTCCCTGAACGGAGATATAAGGCGTATCAACGGCGTTCTGCCTATGGTCATGCTCGCCCATGAAATGGGAATACCCTCCGTTTTCGTCCCCGCTGAGAACGCTCTGGAGGCTTCCGTCATCAATGGCATAGATATCTACGCCGTGAAGAACGCCTCGCAGCTCATTGACCACTTCCGCGGCAGGAACAGGCTCACTCCGTGCAGTCCATATGTTCCACCGGAGACTGCCTATAACGAGACCTTAGACTTCTCCGATGTCCGCGGTCAGCAGTCAGCCAAAAAAGCCCTTGAAATAGCTGCGGCAGGCGGCCACAATGCCCTTCTCATCGGCTCGCCGGGAAGCGGAAAGAGTATGCTCGCCAAGCGTATGCCCTCGATCCTTCCCCCGCTCACCTTCGATGAAGCTCTCGAAACTACCAAGATACACTCTATCTCCGGTATGCTGACACCGGATCAGCCTATTATCACCAAGCGTCCATTCCGCTCGCCGCACCATACTATCTCTGCGGCAGGTCTTGCGGGCGGCGGCACTGTCCCCCACCCCGGAGAGGTCTCGCTCGCACATAACGGAGTTCTTTTTCTCGACGAGCTTGCCGAATTTGACAGGCGTACCCTTGAGATACTCCGTCAGCCTCTTGAAGACAGGCGTGTAACTATCGCCCGCGTTTCCGGGTCAGTCACCTACCCCTGCACTATTATGCTGATCGGCGCGATGAACCCTTGTCCATGCGGTTATTTCGGCCACCCGCGAAGAAAATGCACCTGCAATCCGAATAAGGTCTCTGCCTATCTCTCGAAGATATCCGGTCCCCTCCTCGACCGCTTTGACCTGCATATCGAGGTAGCTCCCGTTGAGTACAGTGACCTTTCCGCAAGGACAAAGGAGGAACCCTCCTCCGAAATCAGAAAGCGCGTAATCGCTGCAAGAGACGTTCAGTCTGAACGCTTCCGCGGCACAAAAATAACCTGCAACGCGCTGATAACTGCCGATAAATTGCAGGAATACTGTCCAATGGACGACGGTGCCTCAAAGCTCATGAAGGACGTTTTCGACCGTCTCGGCCTGAGCGCACGCGCCTACGACAGAATAATGAAGGTCGCAAGAACTATCGCTGACCTCGACGGCAAGGAAGTCATAAGCAAGCATCACATCGCTGCCGCAGCACAGTACCGCAGCCTCGACCGCAAATACTGGTCAGGCACTCAGCAGCAATAAAACAAATGGATATATAACTTTTGGGGTGGTTGTGCGTTCGCAAATCGCCATTGTATCACAACTCCACGGAATGTCAGGCGGGGCAATCACGCAAAAGCCGGAACCCTCACGACTGCCTTAGTTGTTATTTACCCAGACAAAGAAAGGAAAACAATGCGATCCGCCTTTAAATCATTATCTCACAATAAACACAACATAGACCTCGGACTGCTTTTCGCGGTCACGGTCTGTGCGATCATAAGCGTACTGCTCATTTTCTCAATTGTAGAAAGCGGCATGAGCGATATCGAGGGTGTCGATTCAAGCTACTGGAAGACCCAGCTCGTTTCTATGGTTGCCGGCATTTTCGGTGCTGTCGTCATCTCATTCATTGACTACCGGAAGCTCGTGAAGCTTTGGTTCATATTCGCACCTGCGGCACTGTTCCTTGTCGCGCTGACGTTCACATCGCTCGGTTATCAGCGTGAGGGCGCCGACGACCAGGCATGGCTCCAGATTGGACCGGTCAACCTCCAGCCCTCAGAAATACTCAAGCTCGCGTTCATTCTTACGTTCAGCTATCATCTATCCCGCGATGAGGAGGACATGAACAAGCCTGTCCATATGCTTCTTCTGCTGCTCCATGCCGGTATCCCGATAGCCATTGTAGGTTTGCAGGGCGACTACGGTACAGCGATAATCTTCGCGGCAATATTCATGTGCATGATGTGCTCTGCGAAAATATCATGGAAATACCTCGCAGCTGCTCCTTTCATCATAGCCGGCGCTGTTGCGGCAATGTGGTTCTTCGCCCTGAGCGACTTTCACAAGAAGCGCGTTACAATACTTTTCCACCCCGGAACTGACCCCGATTATATGGAGTACCAGCAGGACCTCGGTCTTGCCGCCCTCAAGCACGGCGGAGTTTTCGGGAAGGGCCTGTTCAAGGATGCCGACAGCTACATCTACGTCCCCGAGATACACAACGACTTCATCTTCACCTATATGGGACAGGCATTCGGCTTTCTCGGGTCAATAGGCATCATCATAATCCTTGCCTATGTCTGCCTGAAGGTTTTCGCCGACAGCCGGATAACCCGTGACCACCTCGGACGCTTTATCTGCATGGGTGCTTTCGGGCTCATACTCTCGCACTGTATCATGAATATCGGTATGGTGCTGAAGGTCGCACCGGTTATCGGTGTCCCGCTTCCGTTCATGAGCGCAGGCGGAACCGCTATGATAAGTATGTATGCCGTTATCGGACTCGTCCTGAGCACCTACAGTCACCGCGCCGTGACCTACAATGTATTCTATGACGAGGACGACGACCAGTAATAAAAGGACAGCCGGAAGGCTGTCCTTTTTCAGCTTATATCGTTTTCAGCATCTTCAAGCGCACCGACAAACTCCTTGTACATATACAGCGAGCCGAGCGCGATCAGAGGAACTTTCCTGTTTTTCGCATAATCATATGCCTTCCGTACACCTTCACTGAGCGTTTCAAAGTGCTCTGCCGGAATACCGTGCAATGAGAAGGTCTCGGCAAGACTTACACTGTCGAGCGAGCGGGGATTTGCCGGCTTGACAGAGAATACCCTGTCCACAAGTCCGCCGAGCAGCTCCGGATAGCAGCGATAATCCTTGTCAGCCATTACACCGATCAGCAGCGCGACACGTTTTTCCCCGAAATACTGCCTGATGCTCTCCGCGGCGCGGCTTATTCCGTCCGGATTGTGAGCACCGTCGGCTATAATTACCGGACAGAGGCGGAGCAGCTCGAACCTGCCGTGCCATCTGACCTCCGCAAGTCCCCGGGCTATTGCTTTGTCAGGAATGTCGAGCCCGTATTTCCGCAGTATTTTCACACATTCAAGAGCGTTAGCCGCATTCTCAGGCTGATAGCTGCCAAGCAGGGACAGCTTGTACTCCTTGCCGCAGTATGCAAATACCGTGCCGTCAAGATCAGACGAAATTGTCTGAGGAGTTCCTGCCGGAAGGAACATCTCCGAGCCCATAGCCGCGGCTCGTCCTCGTATGACTTCAAGAGCATCACCAGCACCGCCGTAATATACCGGTCTGCCTGGCTTGATTATTCCAGCCTTGTGAGAAGCGATCTCAGCCTCCGTACTTCCGAGCATACCGCAGTGATCGAGACGGACGTTCGTTATCACCGAAAGCAGCGGTGCTGAAATTACATTAGTGCTGTCCTCATCGCCGCCGAGCCCGCACTCAACTACCGCGATATCGCAGGCCTCCCGTGCAAAAAGCTCGTAAGCAGCCGCGGTCAGCACCTCAAACTCAGTCGGCTTATCATCCATATCCTCCCATATCTCCGCGATATGGAGGATTATCTCCGAAAGGACGTTCATGCTTGTCTCTTTGCAGTTTATCCGGAAGCTGTCTGTTATCCCTGTCAGCGCCGGCGATGAAAAGCCTCCCGTCCTATAGCCAGCGCTTGTCAGCACGGAGGTCAGGACTGCCCCAAAGGAGCCCTTGCCGTTAGTGCCGGAGACGTGTACCACAGGTGTGATCTCCTGTGGGTCGCCCATTCGCCGGAGCAGCTCCCTTATCCGGGAAAGTCCGGGGACTATACCGCGCCGAGAAGTCTTTTTCAGAAATCCCAGTGCTTTGCTGAGTGTTTCCATATCTATCACCTTCAATGAAAAAGGCAGCCCGCAGGCTGCCTTATCGTCATTCGGGAAGCTTATCTATAAGACCAAGCTTATACTTCTGTATAGCGAGCGCATCCTTGTTTGTGATGCCGGAAGTTCCGTCAACGTCAGCTTTAGCCTCGTTTTCGGGCTTGATACCCTTCTCCTTGCCAACGCCGTAAACATCAGGATTGGAGATGCACTGCATAACAAGGACTGCGTCAGCCATATTGACCTGACCGTCGCCGTTTGCATCACCGTAGAGGATATCGGCATCTGAGCCTGTCTCTGTAGACTTTGTGCCCGGCTCGCCCGAGCCTGAGAAAAGATCACTCGGAAGCTCATCGAGTGTGATGCAGAAATCGCTGTTGTAGAGCTTGCTGAATTCCTCATGATCCTGATAATTGTCGCCGCTTACGAAATAAGCCTGCTGAGAATCATACCACGGGCAGAAGTACAGCCAGTAGGCGTGCTCGACCTGCATATTTTCAAGGCTCGGAACTGAGTCATTCTCAGCCATTGCGACCATTTTGTTACCGTTCACATAGCCGAGAAGCTTGTAGAATATGCCGCCCTCAGCATCGAGGTTCGGACCGGAGGACTTGCCGTCGTGGCGGTTATACTGGGTGTTGTACTTATCGTAAGCAACGATGTCAACGCGGTCATCGCCTGAGTACCACTCTGCGGAGGAATCAGACCACGCATAGAGGTTCTGCTCATAGATGAGGTTGTGGATGCCATACTCATTCTGGAGAGTATCCTGGAGGAAAGCCCAGAGCTGCTTGTATACAACAGCGCCCTCCTTAGCCCACCAGAACCATGCACCGCTGCCGTCGATCGGGTCATCGGTATGGCTCGGGTTGCCCTCAGCCTCGTGGAAGGGACGGAAGATAACAGGCACTCCCGCATCCTGAAGCTTGAGGAGCTCTGTTGCAAGGTTCTTCATGCAAAGCTGGAAGTAATCGTACTCCGCAGTACCCTTGACCATGCAGTTAGCGGTCTTGAAATCGGTTTTTTCGCTGTAAGTTGTCTTGGAGAAGTCAAGGGGCTCATTGTAGGTATAGTCAGCCATAGTTGTAGGCACATTGATATGCCACGAGGCTGTACAGATGCCGCCCTTTTCGTTCGTCCACTCGATCATTCTGCCGACAACGCCGTCGTCCCACGCATAACACGGGCAGTAGCTTCCGAAGTCAAAACCCTGGATAGCCGGATACTTGCCTGTAAGCTCATGAACGAGGTTCACATCGAGGTCGTAGTTATTGTAGGTATAATTATGGTTCTGTGTGCTGTAGGTATAGACCTGTCCGTCAGCGCCGGTGCAGTGCCACGGGAACTTGTTGCCCTGGTCATCCTTATCGTAGCTGTCTTTGTCGATGACGTACTCATTTCCGTCGCCGTCAACGCACTTGTCGGAGCTTGCGTCATAGCGGATCGAGGTCTCGACGGTATTTCCGCCGCCGTAGATCTGCTGCTGACCTGAGAGAATATTCGTGCCGTAAACGCTCTTGAGATACTTCATAAGAGCCTTTGTATCAGCAGTTGCATCGGGGTCGCAGGTATCGTCAGTTGCCTTTGTAAGGTCAGGAAACTCAGCCTCGGAGACTGTTACTGTATCGACAGCCATATAACCGTACTTGCTCACGAACTTGATAGTATTCTCTCCCTTTTTCAGTCTAATGAGACCGAAGTCATAGTCTCTCCACTCCTTTGAGTAGCCTGCCTGGATGCTGTACTCGGAGCCGTTGACCTCAACGGTCTGCATTCTTGCGCCGCCCTCCTCGCTGAGTATCTGAGCGCCGCGGACGGTGAGCTGATACATAGCGTCCTCAGGAACTGTGACTGTAAGGGTTGCGGGTGAAGCAGTGAGGTACCAGAAGCCATCGCCGGAATAGCCGGGAAGCTGGTTCTCATAGATCGAGGTCCAGAGGTCGGCGCCCTCGAGGTCCTCGCCCTCTACAGTGTAGGGGAAAACTGTGTCAGCGGCCATAACGTTGACAGCGGTCTCCGGAACAACAGCAGCCGCACACTGAATAGCGGTCATAGCAGCGGCGGAGAGGGCTGCCGCTGATCTTTTCAGAAATATGTGCATTTTCATGTCCTCCTTAAAATTTTTGTTTGATTAACAATTACTTAATTAATGCCTAAATTTAATCACTCCGTATAAATCAGAGCCTTTATTACACTCTTATTATAATCTATGCAGTATGATTTGTCAATAGTCTGCGGAAAATAATCTTAATTTAATCTCTCAGCTTAAATTATCGTGCTGCGTAAAAGCAGATCAAAAAAGCGCCCGAAGGCGCTTCTTTGTCGTTATTCGATACCAAGGATATTCTTCTGGATAAGATAAGCGTCGAGCATTGTGATACCGCTGCCGGGATCGGCTGCATCGGCATTGAATGCGCCCTGCGGAGTGATGCCCTCCGGCTTGCCCAAGCCGTATTTATCGGGATTATTCACAGCCTGTGTGACAAGAACGGCATCAGCCATATTGACCCGTCCGTCCAGATTGGCGTCATACTCGACCGCTCCGAGAAGATCGATCTCGGTGGATACAGAATCCACGCCCTCCATAAAAGCAAGGTCACAGCGAATATTTGCTTCGCTGAGTGAAAAGAAAATATTCAGATATTCCGAAGCATCAGCGCCCTCTGCCGGGTCGACCCAAAAATATGTCTGAGAGGAAGCCGTTTGCGTTATCTGCCAGTCAAGACCGTTTTCAGCTATATACTGCTTTGCAGGCTCGAGATACCGTTTGGCATTGTACATATTCAATCCTACCCCCGGATAAATATTGTACAGCCCAGTATAATATTTAAAGGCTTTGAGCCCGAATTTTTCGTCAAGGGCGGCATAAGCCTCACGAGCTTCATTCTCGGTCAGATTTTTGGTACCCGGATGCTGTAAGATGTAATAACGGAATCCTTCCTTTGTACTTGCCCCGGGGTGAGCAATGTAATCAGGATCGAGCTGACGCGCAAAAGCTTGTACTTCCTCGCCCGGGATATCAGCGCTCACAGCGAAGTCAGCGTACTCCTTACCGGAAGCGACTATTTGGATCATGTGCTCGTTTCCGTTGATATAAAACCAATTCTCATCGCCTATATATTCGCTTTTAGAAAGCCAATCATAGATTTTTGCAGTATACTCATTGTTCTCGACAAGAGTAGCGTCTTTTATATAATCACTGACATATTCACTGTCGCCGCACCAAACAGCGGCATCAGAACAGAGTGGAGCAGCCATAAGAGCAGCACATGAAACTGCGGCTGCAAGAATGGAAATCATTTTTTTCATAATCAGTTCCTCCTTTCTTCATCATAAGTATTACCTACTCTGAGAATGCTAACAAAACGCGTTTCTATTAACATTAACGATCGGGAGCGGTGAAATGTGCAGTAAAAAATGTAAATATTCTGTGAATTTTATGTGAACGGCATCATCTGCTGCGTCAGGAATACGGATTACACCCCATATTAAATATTATACCATAAGTAAAAGAACAGAGCAAGAGCTTTTAACAAAATCCCGCAGAATACCGCGGGATTTCGTATACCTGCACAAAGCAGGAACTCTTGTTCTGTTCAGTTTGTCAATTGCTGTATTTAGGCTCACAGGTGAGATTTATGCCGAGGCGTTTGAATATCCTCTCATCGACCGGCGAAAGGATAACGGTTGAGTG
This sequence comes from uncultured Ruminococcus sp., assembly GCA_946629405.1. The sequence goes on along the minus strand of CAMOXW010000181.1, from coordinate 27 downwards.
TACCTCGCAGCCGCGGAGCTTTGAGAT
>CAMOXW010000180.1 GCA_946629405.1 uncultured Ruminococcus sp. | reverse complement strand
GCTAAAAGTCTTTGGAAAGGGGTCTGGGGTGACTCCCCGCAGTGCGGGGAGATGTCAGCGAAGCTGACAGAGGGGACGGGCGCCTGTTAGGCGGAACCTTTCCTCAGAAAGGTTTTCCCCAGTAATCACACATAAAACTACTGTATATGTATCCCTCATAAAAGTCCTTAGCAATTACGAAAGCACATACGGCACACCGTTGATAGTGTAGAGATATATCTCGATATATCCGCCCATACGAACATATATGGACTTGTTGGTGTGGTCGTAGAGCGCATCCATGCTGAGCTTTTTGCGGTCAGTTATCTCCGCATCGGGATCGTAGTCGTGTACGATCTTGTCATAGGTCGAAAAATCCACAGAATCTCCTGCGGCATATGCCTCTGTTACTGTGTACTCAAACTCGTATTCCTCACCGGTGAACTGCATAAGCTGCTGGTGGAGCATTGAAGCATAATCGTCAGCAGTCGCGCAGCCGGTCGCCTTCATAACATAGTCAAGAGCTCCGGGATATACGGACTCCTCCATGAGAGAGCCCTTGCTGCTTCCGATAGCGGCGATATACTTTGCTATCTTCTTTGACTCGTCCTCGGATATATAACGATAGTCTACCTCGGTCGTTATCTCGTATCCGTCATCCTTCAGGTGCTTTATCATATTTGCACCGTAGGGCATATCCTCAGCCTTGACGTCCTGACCGGCAGAGCTGCTGCTTGAATCTTTGCTTCCGCAGCCGGTGAAGCTTACTGCGAGCACTGCGGCTGACAGGACTGCTGCTGCCTTCATAAAAAATTTACTCATAGTTATCGCTCCTTAACCAAATGTATAGAATACGCCGTCCTTTTCAGCGAAAACTATTTCAAAATCGCTGACAAGGAGAGTTTCCTCTCCGTTTTCGTCGGCTGCCATTATGTAGAACATCGCATCGTAGAATTTGTCAACGCTGTCCTTTATCTCGGCATAATAGTCCTTCCCGAAGCAGGACGAAGGGTACTCGAAAAAGTTCTCAATGCCTTCCGTCTCGGGTGCCTCGAGCTTTATTCTTGTGACTGTGAACGCACTTCCGACATTGCTTTTCAGTGACTCACACTGGTTCTCAAACGACTTGTCCAGACCGTACTGGTACTCAGCCTCGAGAAATTTGTTCATTTCGTCAATGTATGACGGATAGAGACAGGCTGTGTATGCCTCATAGTCCCCGCTTGCGTAGGCTGTGAAGTACCTCTCCATAGCCAACACCATTTCTTCCGGGTATTCGTCCGGCTCAAAGTAGAGCTTTACGCCCGACGAGCTCACATAATAGTCGCCGAGGTCGTATTCCTCGTCGCCCTCTGCAGGGGAGACCCTTTCACCCAGCGTGAGACTGCCGGCAGAAGCCTTTGCAGGCTCTGATGAAGCCTCTGCCTCTGTTGAAGGATCTGTGGGAGCCGTACTCTCCGCTTCGGCTTTATCATCTGTGGATGAGCTGCTGTCCTTGCTTCCGCAGGAAACAGCTCCGCAAAGGCACAGGGCGGATAATGCCGCGGCAAGATAACGTTTATATCTCATAAAACACCTCTTTATTATACCGGTGAAAGCTTTCCCATAGCTTCAGCCCACTGAGCTGCCGCTGAACCCGACGGAGCATAGACCGTCAGTCCGTCAAGCTCCTCCAGACCCCAGCTTTCATACGCAAGGTCGGGATTGTTGATATAAAGGGCTGTCAGACCCGCGCAGCCCGTGAAGGCTTCCTCACTGACAGCGGAAACACTTGCCGGGAGAGTCATCTCGCTCAGGCTCGTACAGGCGGCAAATGCGCCCCTCTGTATCTCGGTAACGCCGTCCGGTATATTTATGCTCGTGAGCGAATCACAGTCGGAAAATGCGAACTCACCGATCGTTTTTATCGTTTCAGGAAGTGTTACGCTTACAAGGCTGTACTTCGCCTCAAAGCAGTAGAAGCCGATCTCCGTCACCGGAGCTCCGCCCATTTCTGCCGGTATTTCGACGTTTGCGTCGTTTCCCTTGTACTTTGTTATGATAGTGCCGCCGTTATAGACCTCATAGTCAAAGAGCTCATCGGTCGAGATGATATCCCTCTCGCGGACGGTCTCAAGCTGTATTTCCGGTGCAGTTTCAGCCTCGGTCACGGCTTCGGTCTGAACGGCAGCATTTGTTGCTGCGTCAGAGCTGTCTGTACGGCTTTTGCTGGCAGAGCCGCAGGCTGTCAGAGCGGCAGCGGCAAGCATTATTGCAGCAGCGGCACTTATTTCCCTTTTCATAATATACCTCCGGTATGCGAAACAAATGAAAGTTTTGTGTTTATTATCTGAAAATCACTTGTGTCCGATCAGGCGTTCTTGGCTGCGTTTCCGCGTATTTTTGCGCGCTGTGTGTTGCTGAGTATGCGCTTTCTGATACGCAGGGATTCCGGCGTTACTTCGAGCAGCTCGTCGTCGGCAAGGAATTCAAGGCAGTCCTCAAGGCTGAGTATCCTCGGCGGCACAAGGCGGAGCGCATCGTCGCTTCCGCTTGCACGGGTATTGGTCAGGTGCTTCTTCTTGCACACGTTTACTACGAGGTCCTCGGTCTTGGGCGAAGCGCCGACGACCATTCCCTCATATACCGGAACGCCTGAGCCGATAAAGAGCTGTCCGCGCTCCTGAGCGTTGTAAAGGCCGTAGGTTACTGCCTCGCCGGTCTCGAAGGATACGAGAGAGCCGGTGCTGCGGCGGTCGATATCGCCCTTGTAGGGCTGGTAATCCTCGAAAACGTGGGACATTATGCCCTCGCCCTTTGTATCGGTCAGGAACTCGCTCTTGTAGCCGAAAAGTCCTCTCGCCGGCACAAGGAACTCGATACGCATACGGCTGCCCTGAGGGTGCATCGAAACGAGCTCACCCTTACGGGTGCCCATTTTCTCCATGACTGAGCCTACGCAGTCCTCGGGGACATCTATGACAAGGCGCTCGATAGGTTCAAGGGTCTGACCTGTGGCCTCGTCCTTCTTGTAGAGCACGCGGGGAGTCGATACTGAAAGCTCATAGCCCTCGCGGCGCATATTCTCGATAAGTATTGAAAGGTGCATCTCACCTCGTCCGGCAACACGGAAGGCGTCGGTAGAATCTGTTTCCTCAACGCGGAGAGAAACATCCTTCAGAAGCTCGCGGAAAAGTCTCTCGCGGAGCTGGCGGGATGTCACGAACTTTCCCTCGCGTCCTGCGAAGGGGCTGTCGTTTACGGCAAAGGTCATCTCTACGGTGGGCTCGCTTATCTTCACGAAGGGAAGCGGCTCGGGAGCTTCAACAGCACATATAGTATCGCCGATAGTTATCTCCTCGATACCGGATATCCACACGATATCGCCCATTTTTGCCTCCTGGACAGGAACACGGTTGAGGCCCTCTATCTGGAGGAGGGAAACTATCTTTGCGTTGTAATTTTTCTTTGACTCAGTATAGTCGCAGACTGTCACCTGCTGGTTTACCTTGATGCTGCCGCGGACGATGCGTCCTATGCCGATGCGTCCGACGTATTCGTTATAGTCGATAGAAGAAATGAGCATCTGGAGCGGCTCGTTTTCTTCGCCCTTAGGAGGCTCGATGTAGTCGATGATAGTGTCGAAAAGGGGCTTGAGGTCGGTGCCGGCTTCGTACTGGCTCAGCGAGGCTGTACCGCTTCTTCCGGAGCAGAAAAGGATAGGGGATTCAAGCTGCTCGTCGTTTGCGTCAAGGTCAAGGAGAAGCTCAAGCACCTCGTCACCTATCTCGTCAAGTCGGGCATCGGGACGGTCTATCTTGTTTACGACAACTATTATCTTGTGACCCATTTCAAGCGCCTTTGAGAGCACGAAGCGGGTCTGGGGCATAGGTCCCTCGGCTGCGTCAACGAGCAGGAGCACTCCGTCTACCATTTCAAGCACACGCTCGACCTCACCGCCGAAATCAGCGTGTCCGGGAGTGTCTATGATGTTGATCTTGGTCCCGTTGTACATTACCGAGGTGTTCTTTGCAAGTATCGTGATGCCTCTTTCGCGCTCGATGTCGTTGGAGTCCATAACGCGCTCTGCGACGTTCTGGTTTTCGCGGAAAACGCCGCCCTGCTTGAGCATTTCGTCAACGAGGGTAGTCTTACCGTGGTCAACGTGGGCGATTATCGCTATGTTTCTCAGGTCTTCTCTAATCATATTTTCTTTCCTCCAGTTATTTATCCATATATGAAAACAGCACAGCTGTTATTTGCTTCCCGACATACGGAGCTTGTCTCCGATAGCATTGTAGAGCAGCGACCGGAGCTTCTCCGGCGTACCCTCGGTGATATCCTTGTAGGCGAGCATACAGTACATATTCTTGTACATATATATAACGAAATATTCTCCGGTGTCTATAGCACGGTCTATTCCCGGGAGCCTGAAGTGCCGCTCGGTGTGTTCGATCTCGCCCTCGACAGTGAGCAGCATCTCGTCATTGCTGAATTCAAAGTATCTCATCTGTTCTGCCGGCTTTATGCGGCTGTATGCACTTGCGACCCCGGTGACTGCCTTCATCAGCCTGAGGAATGTGCTGAACACAAGGACGAAAAATATAACGTATGTGAAGGCAAAATCGTCCCTGTCCTTCCGGAAATATTTCAGGGCCTCCGACAGCATCCAGCCTGAGGCTGCGGCGGTGAAAAGCAGAAATGC
>CAMOXW010000179.1 GCA_946629405.1 uncultured Ruminococcus sp. | reverse complement strand
TTGTCGTTCTCTATTGTGATAGTGACCGTTACCTCTCCGTCATAGCCGTAAGCGCTTGCGGAATATGTGCCGTTCTTGTATTTGAGGGCAGGTGCAGGCGCGGTAGGAGGTTCGGTCTGCGGGGGAGCAGTTGTCTCCGGGGGAGCTGCGGCGGTTTCAGCCGGAGCGGTAGTTTCGGCTGCTTCAGTAGTTTCTGAGGTGTCGGATTTTTCCTCAGTTTCAGGCACGGATGAGGCCTCTGTTGTTGATTCAGACGAAGCCTCTGCGGTCGAAGTTTCTGTAGTTTCGGAAGCTTCCTCTGTGGAGGCGGCAGCAGTAGTGGTCTGGGAAGAAGCAGCAGTAGTAGTTTCAGAAGCGGTCGAAGCTGTAGTCACGGCGGCAGGAGTTTTTCTCTCACGAACCTTCCCCATTTCCGGCTCACCGCCTGAGCGGTCGCGGAAGATAAGTGCATCCGCACCGGTGAGAAGGAGTGTTATGACAGCGCATATCAAAGCGGAGACCTTTTTGTTTGCATCAGGACGTTTTTTGAGGATATACTTTCTTATCCTGAACGCCGCATAGCCTCCGAAAACCGCGGTATACACAAGGATACTCTCAAAATAGCCGTCGAATCCGTTTCGTGACTTCGGAGCATAGAGAACGATGATATGTATATACAGGAATGCGTAGAATGGGTAAGCCGCACGCTGTATCTGCTTCCAGCGCTTCAGGTCCATTTTTTTTCGTATCTTCTTGAATGACATCACAGTGAGCGGTATCATAATCAGCAGCATTGTAATAGCGGCGAAGTTGAAAATTATAGTGAGAGCGGTGCTGTCGAAGCCTGTTCTGCCTTTGAACAGGTCTCTCAGGTAGTTGAAGGCGTAGGTAATGACGTGAGCCATTGATATGACGCCAGCCATAATGGAAAGCTCACCGCGTATCGGCATGAGTTTCTTTATAGCCCGGCTGCCGTTCGGGAGAGCGCCTGCCCACATTACAACGCACCAGAATGCACCGGCGAGCGCACCCTTTGCGAAAATGCCGATAACATAGTCATTGATAAATTTATTGTTGATATCGAGGTCACCGTCTGTCATTGACCTTGAAATAACTATGACTGTCACAGTGATAACGGCAGCAGCAGCGTAGAACACCGATGGGTGTTTTTTGAGCTGCGAGCCGCCAAAGAATGCCACGCACAAAGCGATAGCGAGAGCGATAAGAAATAACATAATTTCACCTTTCAGTCAGAAAATTGCCCCTGTAGTATCACCACAGGGGCAGATTAACATTATATATGGAGAGTGGAGATCAGTCGTTCTTCTTTCTGAGGACAAATGCAGCGCCAGCAGCGACTGTGAGGAGAGCTGCCGGAACGCCTACACCTGCAACGCCGGTCTTGGGGCTGTCATTTCCGGAGGTGGTTCCTGAACCGTTTGCAGTGGTGGTAGTTGTTGTGGTGGTGGAAGAAGCTGTATCCGAAGTCTGGGCGGCAGCCTTTATCTCGAACTCATAGGGCTTCTCATAGCCTGTTGCAGCAACGGAAACTGTGTAGTTGCCGCTGCCGTCGAATACCTTTTTTTCGCCGCTTGCAGCCTCAAAGTCAACGGTACCGTCCTTAGCGATGACAGTAGTTCCGCGCTTGCCGGTCTTGTACTCAGTGCCGTTTACGGTAACGGAATTGATATTTCTGATGAAGTTTGAAGCTTCATCGTCTGTGAAGTCCTTGGCAGCGACGAGCTTGCCGTCCTTGTATTCAACGGGTACAGCGTCGGTGGTAAGTGTGAACGAGCCGGTGATATTGCCGTACTTGCCGTTTGCATCGGAAACAGTGAGCTTGTATGAACCGGGAGCGGCATTGGTATAGCTTATCTTTCCGTCTGCGGTCACAGCGAAGCCGTCAGCAACGCTGCCTGAGAAAGCAAGGTCGGAGGGAAGTCCGGAAGCGGTGAAGGTAGTTGAGCCTGTGCCGGCTTTTCCGTTTTCGATGCTGAGCGAGCCCTCATAGATAACCGGGATATAGGCGTTCACGCCGGTGATATTGGTATATCCGCTGAGGGTGATGTATGTAACCTCGGTGATAGTCTTGCCCTGTGAGCTTACGAAATTATCGGGGTTGAGGGTATTGCCGTGGGATTCTGTGGTCTTTACGCCTACAGACCATGAGAACGAGCCATTTCTCCAGATATTTTCGAGGTGACGTGTTGCATAGCTCTCGCCGTCGGCTGTTCTGAAGATAACGCCGTAGATATCGCAGTCGGTGGGGTAGCCCTTTACGGTGAACTGAACGTCGCCGTAGTTTGAGGGAGTAGTTACCTCAACGGAGCCTGTGGCGGTTTCGGGAGAAGAATCCTTAACGGCAGAAACAGTGATATTGCCGCCTGAAACGGAGACCTCCTTATAAGCCTCGGGAACGCTGTCCGAGCTTACGAAGCCGTAGTTTTCGGTGAGGTAGCTTACGTCTGCGGGTGACACGGCAACGGGGTAATTAACGCCGAGGATAGTACCGTTTCCGTCGTTATAGGTGCCTGCAACGAGACCGCCGTTTGTCCATTTGCCGTCCTCGCCGAGGCTTCCGGTGTTATTTGCAGCCCACTTGTTAGCGGTTGCGGAGGAAACAGCATCGACCTCATAGGCGCCGCCGATCTCAGCGCTGTAGAAATCAGCGTAGGGTATATTCATAGTTCCGTATACAACATCAGAGCCCTCTGCTCCGGCAGAGAAAGGGACTGCCGCAAGAACAGCAGCTGCACAGGCAGAAGCACTGATAAGTGATGTCAGTTTTTTCATTATAACAGCTCCTTTTAGATAATTGTTAGAAGTCTCTAACTTCTATTATGATAACAGAAAGCTGATATTCTGTCAATCATTGTGTGGAAAATTCGTCCCTCTGGCTTTAAACGTTTAATTTAGCGGAATAATTTTGTTATATAGCACTAACCCGTTCGGACATTTTCTTTTATCTGGTTAGTGCTGGTTAACTGGTTAAGAATTATTACGGCTGGCTTTTAAATATCTCACGGCATGAAAGGCGGCGCAGCCTGCTCATAAAGCGGATTGCTTTCGTGCGGTTCAGAATCTTACCCGGCCCACACTCCGGCTCAGGGGGTGACAAAAGGGAATGTTTGTGGTATAATAGTGAGGTAAGGGAGGATCCAGATGAACAAATACAAGAATCTTGCGCTCAACACCGTGATCTTTGCGGTAGGGAGCTTCAGCTCGAAGATATTTTCCCTCCTGCTGAACAACCTCTACACCAAGCATTTCAGTCCATCGGGCTTTTATACCAAGACCCTTCTTGATACGCTGCTGCTGTTCATGCTGCCGGTGTTCACGTTTTCAATAACCGAGGCGGTCGTCAGGTACGGACTTGACAAGCGTTATGACAAAAGGCAGATATTCTCGACTGCCGCAGTTATCATGGCATCCGGACTTGCCTTGATGCTTGCAGTTTCGCCGTTGCTGAGGCTTGTGCCGTTCCTGAGGCAGATAAGCGGCTACACCGTGCTGCTGGTTATATATATATGCGCTTCTGCGTCAAGAGCGCTCTGTGCACAGTTTGTCCGTGCGCGAGGAATGGTGAAGCTCTTTGCCTTTGACGGTATACTGACGACGATGCTGCTGTTCGTATTCAGCTTGATATTCATTTCCGGCATGGAACTCGGTGTCAGGGGCTTTATGCTTTCTGGAATACTTTCCGACCTGTGCTCGGCAGTATTTCTGTTCACAGCAGCGAATCTGCGCCGCTATTTCAGCCTGAAAAGTGTTGATCTTACGTTTGGCAGGGTAATGCTGCGTTTTTCGCTGCCGCTTGTGCCGACCGCAGTTATGTGGACGTTTACCGGCTTTTCCGACCAGATATTTATTGGCAACATCCACAGCGACCGCGTATTCACAGGCGTTGACGCGGCAGGGATATACTCCGCAGCGACAAAGGTCCCGAACCTTGTATCAATGGCGGCGACGATATTTTTTCAGGCGTGGAATATGTCCGCGATAACCGAGAATGATTCCGCCGACCGTGAGCGGTTTTACGAGAAGGTCTACTCCTCGTTCGAGGCTATGCTGTTCATTGGCGCAGCGGGGCTTATGATATTTCTTCGTCCTATATCGGCGATCATAATAAACTACAGCACCTATCCGGAATACTCGACAGCCTACCGTTACACACCGCTTCTGATCGCGGCAGCCGTATTCACCTGCCTTGCCTTTTTCCTGAACGGCATATATACAGCTACGGGGCATACGAGGAACGCTTTCTGGAGCATATTTTCGGTCTGTACGGTCAACATTATCCTTAACATCTGCCTGATACCGGAGTGGGGGATACAGGGGGCGGCGCTGGCGACGTTCATGAGCTACCTGCTGTGCTACTGTATACGCATGATCGATGCACGTTATTATGTGCCGTTCAGGTTTTCAGCGGTAAGGATAACAGCGAACACAGCGCTGCTGCTTGTGATGTGCGGGCTCTGGATATTCCGTCCGGCGGGATATTTTGTACTTCTGCTGATGACGACGGCGGTCATCACTGCTATCGACATTAAGCCGATGTTTCTTACTGTAAACAAGCTTTTAAAACGGGAGGAAAAGTGAAATGACAAGGATAGACCTTATCACGGGAATTCTCGGCTCGGGGAAGACGACCTTTCTCATCGGCTATGCGAAGTATCTCATTTCTCAGGGAAAACGTATTGCTGTGCTGGAGAATGATTTCGGGGCGGTGAATGCCGATATGATGATGCTTCAGGAGCTTAAAACAGACGGCTGTACACTTGAAATGGTGGCAGGCGGCGGAGATCCGGACTGTCACCGCAGGCGGTTCAAGACTCAGCTTATTTCCCTCGGGATGCAGCATTTTGACCGGGTGATAGTTGAGCCGTCCGGTATTTTTGATATGGATGAATTTTTTGACCTTCTGCACGAATCTCCGCTTGACCGTTGGTTCGAGCCGGGGAGCGTACTGACCATTGTTGATCCGACGATGAAGGAAGACCTCGGCGGGCAGATGGAGTACCTGCTTGCGTCGCAGGCGGCGTGCAGCGGCAAGCTTATACTGAGCAAGCTCGGACTGCCCGGGAGGGGGTCTCCTGACGAGGAGGCTGGAAAAGTCCTTGCACACCTGGAACGTGCGCTTGCGGCAGTGAAATGCGACCGGAAATTCAGTCTTGCGGATGTATTTGCGAAGGACTGGAGCAGTCTTGACGGTGATGATTATACGAAGCTGATGAACGCAGGATACCGTGGAGCGAGGTATGTGAAGCTATACCTCCCGGACGATATCAGCAGCACGACGCATTATTATATGAACCTTCGTATTCCGGAAAATGAGATACCCGCAGTGCTCAGCGGGATAATGAGCAGCTGCGGGAAGATTTACCGTATAAAGGGCGGGCTGCCGGCTTCCGGGGGAGGCTGGCTGAGAGTGAACGCTTCTCCGGAGCGGATAGAGCTTATACCGGCAGAGGAGGGACAATCCGTGCTTATAGTTATAGGTGAGGGGACAGATCATGCCGCAGTGGATGCGAGGCTGCGCGCGGTCAACACTGACCCGGAGTATGTGTCGATATAAGGTTAACAGGTGAATACAAAAACAAAAGCCATACAAGTGACCTTGTATGGCTGATCTGCTATTCAATAACGACGCCCCATCGTGAGGTCATCTTCTTATACATACGCATTTTTTCTTTTTTCTTCTGCGATTTAAAGAGCACAAGAACAACTAAAACAGCAACAACGGTAAGAGCTGAGCCGAGAACAGCTGCAAGCATCATATTATCCTTGAGGAGAACGAGTGCAGCAGCCCACACGATAGCAGCAAAAATGATAATAAGGGGCAGACAGAATGAAGCGAATGTCCTGTTTTTCACCTTGATGTAGTGCTGTATATCCTTTATGCTGAAGCTTTCGTAATTTCTTGCGATGAAATTATCAGGCTGAGCCCACTTGCAGAAGGAAGCAAGATCCTCGAACTTAGCGTTATAGTCCTGATAATCGTGGTATTTACCGTTGAAGCGGGCAACGCGGTATGTAACGTGAAGCTGATTAGAAACTTTTTCAGCGTCCATAACATGGATTATGGTACCGGGTTCAGCCTGTCCTTTAATATTCTTGATCACGAGAAATTTTCTGTCAATAGCCTCATCAACATTAAGCAAATAAGTCATATATATCCCTTTCTGACTCCGGTATTTATCAATCAGTGCTTATTGATAAATCATAAGTCGATTGTAGTTTTCCATCAGCATTGCGCCGCTCTTACAATTATATCACAAGAAGCAACAAATTGCAAGCGGAAAATATTGAAAAAATCAATTTTGCCATTGCTGTGAATTATTGAAGCTTCTCTAATGAGAGTTTTGGCTAATGTGTTGAACATTTTCCTGCTGTACATGATCCTCAGGAAATACAGCGTACCGCAATATGTAGAGCACTGAACGGCTGCGCTCACGCGGAATGGACCGCGGAGCGCAGAGGATTATTTATCAGAACTTGTTGTTCTTGAGGTTTGCCTTGGCGATCTTTTTCCTGTCTTTAGCCTGTTTGAGCATATCGCTCTTAGACATGGGACCGTCCTCGAGGCTTGTCTCGCCTGCTGTAGCAGCATTTGCAGCGATCTCAGCGGTCTCAGCGTCGATTCCGCTGCCATCATCATCGAGGAAGCTGCTGAGTCTCTTTTTAAAGGCACCGCCGCTGTTCCTGGAGAGCATAACGCTGCTCTGCTGAACGCTGTTCTGGTAAGCACTTCTCATGGGAGCCGCGCCGCCGACATGAACGGAATGGCCGGTATAGCCCTGATTATAGGGGGCAGCGTTTATGCCGCCGTTCTGGTATACAGAGGTATGGGTACCGCCGCCCATGAATGGCTTAGGCTGCGGGAAACCGCCCTGCTGGGGGTAACCGCCCTGCTGGGGGTAGCCGCCCTGCTGAGGATAGCCGCCCTGCTGAGGATAGCCGCCCCGCTGGGGATAGCCGCCCTGCTGCGGGAAACCACCCTGCTGCGGGAATCCACCCTGCTGCGGGAAACCACCCTGCTGCGGGAAGCCGCCCTGCTGCGGGAAGCCGCCCTGCTGGGGATAACCGCTCTGCTGCGGGTAGCCGCTCTGCTGGGGATAACCGGACTGCTGCTGGGGGTAACCGCTCTGCTGCGGATAGCCGGACTGCTGACCTGCTGCAACGAAACCGCTCGCACCCATCTGCTGAGCCTCTGAGGGCTGCTCATACAAGAACTTGGGACCGTCGCTGGTGCTGGCAGCGGTATTCTGAGCAGCGGCCTCGGGGGCTGAATCGGGAGCAGCGTAGAAGGGATTGCTCTCGTCAACGTCAAAGCCGGCTGAAAAATCAGCGGGAGCGCCGAGAGAGTGAGCTGAGGTAGCTCCGTCGTAGCCGCTGAGGAAATCGGGGGGAGAATTGCTCATGCTTGCAGCCGTAGCAGCCTCCTCGGGGGAGGTTATTATCTGACAGCCGCTGTTGTCTGCGCCGGATGAAGCGAGGAGGTTTATACTCTCCTGACTTGGCTCGAAGAAGCTGAAGTCGTCGAAGGAAATGACGATAAGCTGCTTAGCCTTGGCGCTGCCGTTTGCCAGAATGGAGGCAACGGCAATGTTTTCTGCGGGAACGGTAACGATGTTTCCGTCGGTGTCGAGCCCGATAGTTGTGATTCCGGCGAATATCTCATCAGTATCGGCGATGATAAGACAGAGACAGGCATCGGGATCAGTAACATATTCCGGCTTTTCAGTTTTGATCTTTGTCGCAAAATTTTTTGCAGTATTGTAGAAAGCGCTAATTTCCATAGCAAACACCACTTTCCCCTTTCGGTTGTATTCGCTGCTGAGGGGCAGCGTTATTTATATCCCGCACAGGCGGGCAAACGGCTCAGCCGTTATAAGGCGGGGTCATTCAAAGTTGTCTATCTTCTTGGTGAGGAGTGCAGCCTTTCTTTCGGCGGCACGTTTTTTGTTTTCCTCGACTTTGGAGAGGATAAGGTCCATATGGTTATCGATCATATCGGTACTGTAAACGCAGGAGAGGGAGATATCGTCCTCTGTACCGAAATGCGAGCGCTTGGTAAGGTTATTGATAATGACCGATTTGAAGTTCTCCAGATTGGAGAGCTGGCTTGTAATGATGGTATGATAATCGAGGAAGTCGTACTCGCTTCCGAACGAGGTATAAAGGCCGTCGGTGGATGCATACATAGCGATGAGCTTCTTATTGTCAACGTAGAAACCGCTGAAATAGCCTGCCGCGTTGGAATTGCACATTGAAGCGGTAACGTTAGCCGGAGCAGCCTCATTGTACTCCATCGGCATGATAGCCTCGCCGTCGTCGAAAATAGCAACGAGGGAGCCGTCGCCAATCTGGATGCCGAAGGTGAAGTCCTCAGCGGCGATGCCGGCGATAAGGGTAGTGCCATAGTAGGATTCAGGCTGTATTTCGGCGAATTCCTCCTCTGTAAACTTGCTTTTTTCCTCCTCGGTAACGGGGTTGGCGTTCAGGTGCGCGTTGACCTTTTCATTCCAGTTGAAGATAGCCAGCCTCTGGATATTGCGGATTATCATTTTATGGTTCTTGGGAAAATTGGCGACGAAGTTGTCATAATCCTCGAAATAGGTTTCGATCGCTTCGATGGTAGCCTCAACAGCGCACTTTGAGCCGATATGGCTCCTGAAGTGTTTTTTGCTTCCGTGACCGTCTGCTACAACAGCGATAGAATAGTGGTCGGTGACCTTGAAAGATGAGCTGTCCTGACAAACGAGACCTGTTCTGTCGTGGCTTGCGCCTCTTACCGAGTGACAGAAGCCGTTGAACATAAGAATACAATCCTCCTTCCGATAATAATAGTATAATTATGCTGCGTCTGAAGGGGGATGATTACCAGCCTGTATCGAAGGGGACGTCGCTGTCCTCTACCTGATTGCTTACGAGTTCCTGGATCTGCTGACCGAGGAGCTTCTGCTTTGCGGAGAAAACGTCCTCCTCGCCGAGCTCATGGTTAGTGTCATCGGAGAGAGTCATACTCTTGCTTCCGATCTGAGCGGAGGTTACAGCGATGATCTTTATCATCTGAGCGAGCTGGCTTCCGGAGTAAGCATGAACAACGGTGTCCTTGGAGCCTGTGAATTCGGCAAGAACGTCATCGTTAGCTTCTTCGCCGATACCGAGGGCAGCCTTGAGGCCGAACTTGTACCAGCTGTTGGACTGGAGCTCCTTAAGACCCTCCCTGTAGTCGTCGGAGGGATAGCCGTCAGTCATGAGGAAGATAACGGGAGCGAATGAGAGTGAAGGGGAATTGAGGTAGCTGTTTCTGGACATTCTTGCGGAGAGCTCCTTGAATGCAGCGCCCATGCTGGTAACGCCGCTTGCGCGGAGTCTTGCCCACTCAAAGTCTTCGATAGCGATAGGGGTGGAGTACATCCATCTTACCTCAGTTGAGAAGGTAAGAACAGCGACCTTGACCTCTGTATCAGCCTCACCGACTCTGCGTATCTCAGGGATGAGCTCCTCCATAACGGTGTTGAGCTCGCCCATTTTCTTTCCCTTCATACTTCCTGATGTATCGATGAGGAAGAAGATAACGAGGCTTTTTCTGGAAACGCCGGTAGCGCTGAGGGGGTCGTCATCGAAGTCGAGGAGACTGTTTGCTGCGGCAGCATCAGCAGCTGCTGCTGGTTCAAAATCATTAAGAGCGGCTGCCTGATTTCCGTTTACAACCGGCTCATTCATGTTTTCGTTGCTCATAATAAAAATACATCCTTTCGATCCTGCTGTGCCTAAATAACTGCCAGCGGGTTAAATCTGTGCTTTGATCTCGCCAAAGTCTATTTCAAGACCCTGCCATATCGGGAAGCCCTTGCCGGGGGCTATATCGTAGAAGGCACCGTCGGGCATCTTAGCCTTCCAGTTCCATTCAGAGCAGTTTTTGATACCGAGCATCCCCGGCTTGAGCTTGTTCTCAACGAGCTCACCGGCGATCTTTGTGAAATCGTCGGAATCGGGGCTTATCTCGCATTCATAGAAGCGGCAGCCGAGGTAGAGCGGCATACGGTATTTTCTGTCGCTGAAGCCGAGGGAAGCGAATTCCATGCCGCACTTGGGGCACCTGAAGGTCTTCTCGTTGGTCTGAACGAACATTGAGGAGAAATTAGTTCTTCCGCAGCCGCACATGATTATTTCAGAGCGCAGGCGGATGAAGAGCTTCTGCCATTCGTTCTCGATGATACGCTTTGTTGGCTCACTTATACCTGTGGTGAAGGAGCGGATGAAAGCGTCCTTTATGTAATCGGGGTATATGCGCCAGAACTTGATGACATTGTCGTGGATACCTCTTACCGGGCGGTTTGAGGCATCGTTGGGGTCATAAACGAACACTGCGTTCTGACCGTAGTGCTTGAGCTCGGAGGATTCGGTCAGGCAAACGTCTCTTACGACCTTTTCGCCCTCCATGGGATCGCCTCTGAACAGGAGTTTGAAGAGGACAACTGCGAGGGAATACTTATCGGTCTGGACATTTGGCTGAGCGATGCCTCTTACGACCTCGGGAGCCATATATCCGGGCTTGCCTCCGATACCGAAGTTGCTGCCGTCAGGAGCGATGTTATCGCAGTCGCAGACGAGAACGGCGCCGGTATTGACATTGATGAAGAAGCCTCCGTCGTTAAGGTCCTGATAGCTCTTTCCTGATCTGTGGAGCTGACGGAACGCATTTACGATATTGATGACAGCGGTCACCATAGCATTGAGGCTGGAAAACCTTACGGGTCTCTTTACCGCATGGCCGGTGAGGGGGTCGATCTCAAGCTTGTAGGTATTGAGGATATCGACGAAGGAGTCGAAGCCGTCGGGCTTGAGGTCCATGATGTAGCCGAACGTACCGTCGGCGGTTTCCTTGGTGAGATACTTCGGCCAGAGGAACTTATTGCTCGGGGGGCCGTCATTGATATTGGTCTGGAGGTTTTTACGGAAGACCTTGGGCTTTTTCATCTTGTCGATATCGTACCATTTGAGCGCCCATTTCATACCGTTGAATCTTACAAGATAAACAGTACCCTGACCGCCGCTTCCGATAACGCTCAAAACCTTGGCGCTTCCGCCGTATTCCATTTCAACTTCCTGACCGATTTCAAGCTCTACCATCTCTATTCATCCTTTCATGTATTACTGTAGGTTCACACCTCTGCCGATGAGTTTACAAGCTTGCAGCTTATTCCGTTCACGAGGCAGTATTTATGAACATAAGAATTCTCAATGCAGTGTATAGTGAGGTTGGGGCAGTATGAGAAAGCGTTGATATCTATAAACTTTATGCTTTCCGGGAGGAAGAGCTTCCTGAGCTTGTCACAGCCCGAGAAGGCTTCTGCACCGATACTGCTTACCGAATCGGGGATCTCAATGACCTCGAGACTTGTACAGAATGAGAAAGTGCTGTCGGCGATCTCCATAACGCCCTTGGGGATTTTAACGACAACGAGCTTTGCACACTGGCTGAAAGCGCCCTGTCTGATAATCCTGAGGGATTCGGGGAGTTCGATGCCGCGCAGTCTCTTGCAGCCGGAGAAGCAATACTCACCGATAGCCAGGAGAGAGTCGGGGAGCTGTATAGTCCTGAGCGAGCCGAACCTGTCGAAGCAGAAGGCATCGAGCTTGGTATAGCCGTCGGGGATCGCGATATTTCCGCTCAGGCGGTATCTGAACGCATTTCTTGGGGTGAAGACCATGTCGTCGATACCAGCGGCGCGCTTCTTGGGTTCTTCCACAGCCGGTTCTTCCGGGGCGTTCTCGTCAACGGGCATCACCTTCATCGGTGACTCGAAGACCCAGCCGAGCATATAGGTGAAGCAGGCGAGGACGAATTCGGCGGCACTTTCAGAGAGGAAGAGGTCGCCGAGCATATAGCTCCTTGCGCGCATGATAGAGATTTCGCGGTTAGGCTCCTTGAGCATGAGCTTGAGTACGCCGAGACGGTACATATTAATAAGCAGTCTTCGCTCTTTGCCGTAATCGGGGATATAGTCGTTAAGAAAACCGATGAATCTGTTCTTTTTTAGTACGGCATAGGGGCCGTGATGAACAACGATCGAGCGCAGCTCCTTCTGAAACTCCATGGTATTTTCAAAGCCTTCGATATTCTGCGGAACAGGGGCACCGCAGTTAGGACAAGCCGAGAGTCTGAGGTCGAGCTCGGCCTGACATTTCGCGCACTCCATAGTTACCCTCCTGACATCTTGTTAAGTAATATGCTATGATAATATATTTTTACGAATAATTACACATTGCTATCACAATAAGTATATCACCTTTTGTAATACTTGTCAAGACGTAAATAGTTAAAAAGAAAATTAACAGAGCACATTTTTTAACCGAAAATGACAGACGACCGTAAGAAATTTGCCTGAGGCATGGGAAATCACAGAGGGAGCGCGGGTTCAGAGCGACGGAAAGGCTGTTATACGCAGAGTAATATTTGTTTTTGCGTTAAAAAATGGTATAAAAATCGTATAATTTGCATATAATCTGTCCGGAATTATTGGTAAAAGTGTGAATGAAATATTTTCAGAATTGTGTTGAAATCCTGTTTGATTTGTGTTAAAATAAAAATATCCTAAAAAGATAAAAATCGAATCGCTCTTGTCACTGCCGGCGCACCGTGAAAAGGATGGGCGGCGCGGGCAGGCAGAGCGGTATCCAGGGGATATCCTGCGCGGAGAACTGCTTCCGGCGCCGGGATAGGTTCCAAATGTTAAGGAGGTTCAGTTCTTATGAACAAAAGCAGAAGAAAAAGGATCATAAGTACGCTTGCTCTCTGTGCGGTCTCTATGACAACTCTCATGTCTACCGGCTGCGGTAAGTCAAATGATGATGACGAGTACACCATTGCCGTTATCACAAAGCAGGATATCGCATTCTGGCACGATGTACAGAATGGCGCTGAGGACGCTGGCAAGGAGCTCAACGCTAAGATCCTTTATAATGAAGGCGGCGAGTCAGACTACCCACAGGGTGATAATGACTTCGCAACACAGGTAGAGTATATCGATTACGCTATCAAGGAGGGGGTTGACGCTATCGTTATCGCTCCCAACGCCACGACTGAGCTCAACGAGGCTTTCAACAAGGCTGAGGCTGCCGGAATAAAGCTCATAAACATCAACTCCAGAGCACAGTACGGCGGTATCCTGTCGTGCGTACACTCATCAGATGCTGACGCCGGCGCAGTTGGTGCAAGATACGCCGCAGATGCTGTTCTCGGAAGCGATAAGGTACGTCTCGTTATGACCAGAGGCGATGTCAAGCTCGACGACGTTAAGAATCTCGGACGCGGAGCTGTTGCTATAATGCCGCATACCGCCGCTACTGCTGCTGCCCGTGTAGGAGGCTTCAAGTCGCAGGCTGTAGCATCTATCTCAAAGCAGATGGCTGCTGACGGCGTTGATATCTCCAAGATCGGTCTTACCGAGCAGGAAGTTGCTGCAATGTTCCAGAAGTTCTTCGTTGACTGCGAGCCGTCCGCTACTGTTGACGCAGCTTATGAGGAAGCAAAGAGAGTCCTCTCAGACAAGGATTCAAACGTTATCTGCTTCTTTGCAACGAATACAAACACTACCCTCGGTGTCTGCAAGGCTGTTGACGAGCTCGGACTTCAGGATACAGTCTATGTTATCGGCTTCAACTCGGACGATTCCGAGCTGAACTACCTCAAGCGCGGTGTTCTCGACGGCACTATCATCCAGAACCCCTACAACATGGGATACGTTGGAGTAAGATATGCAGTAAATGCCAGCAAGGGCTCCGGAGTTCCCGGCGACCTCGATACCGGCGTTACTTACATAACCGCTGAAACAATGAACACGGATTATGTAAAGCTCCTTCTCAACCCAAGAGAACTGGATTAATAATGGAGGTACACAGACATGGCTGATAAGAAACAACGTACAATTAACCATTCGCGTCCTTACATCCTCGGTGCTATCATACTTGCACTCGTAACTGCTGCGAATGTATTCCTTGTATCACTTCTCTATACCCGTAATAAAGATGCCGGCAACAGAACACAGAGCGCTATGAGCACGATCAACCGAATGAATTCAGAACTGGAACAGATCAACGGTGATGTACTTTCGATCATCGCAGGCGTCGGAAGCCGTACAGGCCACGCTAATGCCGCTTCAGCACACTTTGTAAATATCAATGAGGTATCAGATACTTTCCTTTCCATAGACGATATATCTGGTACCGCCAAGACACGTTTCAGACACGCTAAGCTCGTTATTGATACATATCAGTCAAGACTTCAGGGCTTCCGTGAGCTGTGGGATCAGGCCGGCGGCGGTGAGTCAGACCTCAGCGCAAAGGCTTTCGGTTCTGATATGAACTCTCTCTACACACAGGATATCTACCCGCTTCAGGTAACTGCCTCCGAGATGCTCCGTGCTACTATTGATATCGTTAACAACGATATGGACAAGGTAACAGCGCGTAACAGACGTCTTTTCTACATCATAGAGGCTCTTATCCTCGCGGTAGCAGTTGTCGGTGAGATCGCTGTTTACATCATCGCTAAGATGGCCAAGAAGGCAAGACTTGAGCTCGAGGAGCGTGAGAGAAGCCTCCGTGAGGTCGATGCAAAGCTCAAGACCACCCGTCAGAAGGCGAGCGACCTTGCTCTTACCAACATCCTTACGAATATGAAGAACCGCTATGCTCTTGACAACGACATAAGCGGCAGACTCGAGACCGACAGATTCAACATCGCGGTATTCGATATGGATAACTTCCGCAGCATCAACGATACATACGGCTATGACTTCGGCGATGAGTACCTTATTGCTCTGTCAGACAGACTCAAGAATGAGTTTGGCGGCTCTGCTGAGATATACAATATCACCGGCAACGAGTTCTGCTTCCTCTTCAACAAGGAGATCTCCGAGAGTCAGGCAATGGGCATCGTTCAGAACATCCACGCGGTAATGAGCAGTCCCTACGATGTGCTCAACCTTACAGTACAGCTCCCGGCATCAGGAAGCGTTTACCACTACCTGCCCGGCGACTGCCTCAATGTAAACTCGCTGCTCGTTAAGCTTGATACAGCGCTCAGAAACGCTAAGCTCAACGGCGGTAACATGATAAACACAGTTGTTGATATCTAATAAGCTTCACAAAGCTGCCGGGACAATTCTCCCGGCAGTTTTTTGTATGAATTGCACAAATCAAGGGCTGAGGAAGTCCGTAAATACGGTTTGACAGATAGTAGGATTTGTGCTAAAATATACATAAAGGTTTATCGGGCGCAGTGAGGTGATGTTGTGAAGAAGTATGCGATATTCAGATCGCCGACAGGTCTGTATTACCATGAATATATCGATACCCTCGAAAAGCTTGAGGAGACTGAGTTCGCCGGGCTCGTCACAGAGGAGCAGCTGCCGATAGTCCTCGACGACGCGGGCGGGTATTTCCGGTTCGAGTTCGGCAACTACCGCTTCGTAAGAATAATAGAGAGCGATGAGGAGGTCCCGCTGAAGCTCGAGGAGATGTTCTACAAGAATGACCCGGACTTCAAGCTCGGCTGGATATCCCCGGGCGGCGACACCTATTCGTGCACCTTCACAAATCACAATAAGTGCGCGAAAATGCTTGCGAGGAAGTTCTTTCCTAAGTCAGAGTATCCTGAGACCTCACTGCTGAAGGCGGGCTGGATCAAGGTCATCGATTCGTGGGACGGGTCGGAGCGCCGGCACGGACAATTCGTTCACTCCGGCAGCGGCAGGATCACCAAAAGACAGGCGGATACACTGTTCGACCTCGGACTTTACAACAACGATGAGGTGAAAGAACTCATCAGAGCGAGCGATACATCATGGTGAATCAGCGTTCACGCAGTTCATGCGGAACGCTTCTTTGATTTTTTATGCGAAATAACCGCGTATGCAGGACTAATGTTTTTACTAATTGGAGCGTGCGAGCCTCAATTGTGAATAAAATTAAAACTTCTCTGTGCAATGTACATAAACAGGGACGTAGTTTTGTATAATATTTATATTGACTTCGGAGCAATTTTAGGGTATAATTGTTTTAATAAACATTTAAAACGGCTGTCTGTGACAGCACGAATTACGCACCGTCAGCTTGTGTAGGACAAAGTGCTGCCGGTACAGGGAGGTTCAGATATGGCAGAAGCAAGGTTCATAAAGACCGTAGCATTCGGCGGATATGAGAAATCAGAAGTGATCCGCAGACTCGAATACCTCAATTCTCAGGTGTTCGACCTCAAGAACGAACTAAGACAGACTAAGCTGCTCCTCGAAGCCTATAAAAAAGGTACCGACGCCGAAAAAGCCAACGAAACTGTGCTCGCCGGCGAACGCGCCAAGCTCACTCAGGTGCAGGTCCAGAATGAGACCCTTACTACTAAGCTGAAGGCTGCAGAGGAGGAGAACCGCGGCTATGAGCAGAAGGTCAGGGAGCTCGACGGAACGATTGCTGACCTGAATGACCAGTTAAAGGCCGCAAATGACAGTATCACTGCTCTTAAAGCAGGAAGCGATGCCGCTGCTCTCAGCCAGGTGTTCATCGAGGCTCAGAAATCTGCGGATATGCTGATAAATAATGCTAAGTCCAATGCCGAGAAAATGGCCGAGGACGCCAGAACAGCCGCTGAAATAACTATTGCAGACGCTAATGATGAGGCTGCCCAGATCGTGTTCGAGGCTGAACGTGAGGCTGCCCTGAAACTTACGGATTCAAAAAACAAGACCGAGGAAATGAACGTTTCATCAAACAATATGAAGGCGATAATGCTCGATGACGTTACCAAGCTCGGCGCTGAGATGAGCCACCTCAGGAAGATAATCGAAAAATTCATGGAGACAGGCCTGTCAGATATTACAGATGCCGAGGAGAGGCTCTTCCAGGTCAGCAATACCCTCAGGGAGGGCGGAGTGCCGGTATTCAAGGCACCGGAGTATTTCGAGGCAGAGCTCCCGGAGACTCCCAAGAGGAACGCTCTGAAGGCGATCGAGGCTAATGCCGAGAAGGAAGAGGAAAAGCAGAAGAAGCAGAATGAGCTCGATAAGCTGAAGCAGATGGCTCAGGCTCTCGGCGGGAAGAAAGATACCAAGCCTGAGAAAGCCGATACCAAGCCCGCAGA
This sequence comes from uncultured Ruminococcus sp., assembly GCA_946629405.1. The sequence goes on along the minus strand of CAMOXW010000179.1, from coordinate 6,989 downwards.
AGCTTCTCCGAAGCAGGAGGAGCAGAATGAAAAGAAGGGCGGAAAGATCGACCTTGCAGCCCTTGCAGCTCAGGCAAGCGCTCTCGGCGGAAAGAAATAAAACAGGAAGCAGACAAGGACTTGTCCGGTGGTGCATAATGGACAGGTGCGATACAAATGTAGTGGGGTGTATATTAAATGAATGAACTTGTTATCGTAAAGCCGGAAAAATGTACGGGCTGTAATGCCTGTGTACGCTGCTGCCCGGCGCCTGAGGCTAATATCGTAAGAAAGCTCGAGGGTAATAAATTCGTGGTCACTGTTGACCCGAACAAGTGTGTCTCCTGCGGTGAATGCGTGAATGTCTGTCAGCACGGCGCAAGAGATTACATAGACGACACCGAGGAGTGTATGTCAAGAGTTATCAAGGAGAAAATGGTCATTCTTGTCGATCCGTCGATAAAGTCCATATTTCCAAACAAGTGGAAGGGCATCCTTGACTGGTTCAAGAAGCAGGGCTGCTCTGTGTACGACGGTTCACTCGGTGCAGATATCTGTACATGGGCTCACCTGAGAATGATCGAGCAGGGCTCCGTCGGCAATATCATCACCCAGCCGTGTGCGGCAATAGTAAAATATATCGAGACTTATCAGCCTAAGCTGCTCTCGAATCTCTCACCGGTACACAGTCCGGTATCCTGCCTTGCTATCTATGTAAAGCAGTACCTCAGAAGAACTAATCCGATCGCGTTCCTTTCACCCTGTATCGCAAAGAAGGCGGAATTCGACGAGACCGGAACTGTTGATTACAACGTGACCTTCAAGAAGCTCATGGATTATTTCGAGCGCAACGGCATAGCTATACCCACCAATACCACGGATGATTTTGAGTACAAGTTCGATGATATGCAGGGGCAGCTCGGTTCAGTATACTCACGTCCGGGCGGACTCAGAGACAATTTCTGGGCTCATAATCCTGATATCCATATCACTACTTCAGAGGGCGTACGCAAGGTGTACCCTGAGATAGATATGTACGGAAAAATGTCAGAGTCCAAGCACCCGCAGGTATTCGATGTGCTTTCATGCGAATTCGGCTGCAATATCGGACCTGCCTCCGGAACATCACAGAACTTCTTCGACGTAATGGCAACAATGAGGAGCGTTGAGAATGAGGCGAAAAGCCGCCGTAAGTCTGCCGGTATCATGGGACGAGGCGAGGATAAGCTCTTCAAGAAATTTGACGATGACCTCAGTGTTGCGGATTTCGTAAGGACTTACAAGGGCTTCATGCCGACAGCGATCCCGAGCGACAAGCAGCTTGAGCCTATCTTCGAGAAGATGGGCAAGCACACTGATTCTGATAAGCAATACAACTGCCGTGCCTGCGGCTTCAAATCATGTAAGGAAATGGCTATCGCTATTGCAAGAGGTCTCAACACTCCTGATAACTGCGTGGTCCATGCAAAATCCGTACTTCTTGCAAGACACTCCTATCTTGCACAGCAGCATGAGCAGCTTGAAAAGCTTACCTCCGAGTGCCTTGAGCTTTCCAATAATCTTAAAGTGCAGGTAGGCGAGATCAACAAGAGCATGGATGATATCGGAAGCTCTACCTCAGCGACCAGCGAGAGAGCTGCAGTCGTTAAGGAGCTTCTCCAGAACGTTGTATCCTTCTGCAACGACAATCCGACTATGGATTCTGACAGCGTAAAGCAGCTCACAAGCATACTGGAAATGACGATCTCGGCGTTCAGTGCGCTTGATGATAATGTGAATATAACAAACGAGAGCTCGAATGTTATACACAATTCTATCGGCGAGATCACAGCGCTCGTTGACAAGATCAATGAAATGCTTGTCAAGACCGAGGAGAAATAATATAATTTGTACCGCAAGGGGCGTATTAGTACGTCCCTTTTTGTTGTATGGAGCGATATAGCGTACTTGCCGGTCCTCACCGGAGAGGCAGACCATAACTCTGATCTTTCGGCTTGCAGATCACGCGGATGCACGATCTTGTGTCCTTCTGCTGACTTATATGTGATAAATATTTACAAAAAAATCTGCAAACTCTTGACAACGGATGTTGGTTTTGCTATAATAAACATATATAGGTTTTGGAGGTGATACCGTGGGCAAGAGGATACTTGGATTCCTCGGAATGGATAAGCAGAGCAAATATGTAAGAAATTATTTCTATAATACAAACATGAGAGCAAGTATTTATATGTCTCTCGTTGTGATAGTCCTTGAGCTGTGGATGATAGTTCGCATGACAAGGACAATATTTGAAAATCATCTCCAGAGCCGGTTCTGGGATCTGACAGAGCGTTATTATTCAAATTATGTGCTGCTTCTGAGCTCAGGAGTGCTGATGCTTCTGTTTGCGGTCAGAGCGCTGTTCAACAGGCGGAAAATGCGCTGGGCAGCGATCGGCGTTATAGTCATGTGCACGGCGGTCGCGGTTTTTGAGGTCTGGCGGCTCACGAAATATCCCGGGAGCGGCAAGAAAACAGCTGATCTGGTAAATTACATAATCCTCCTGAGCGCAGCGGTAATAATGATAGCCTTCTCGTTCGTTATGCTAAGAAATGACAGGGACAAAAAATGGCAGAGCCTTGCGGTAATGTACGTTTTTTCGTTCGTCTGCATAAATTTCGGAATAATCATTTCGGTCAACGGCTACGCGAAGGGCGAGCAGATGCTGACCTTCCTTACAATGGAGCTGTTCGTGGTGTGTCTGCTGGTATGGAGGCCGCTTATCGGTTTCGTTGTACTGACGTCTTCCTACCTGGTATTCTACTACAGGATAAGCGGGATGCTCGATCTCAGCACGGTCGGGAAGTTCACCGGGGTAGTCGATTTTTCGCTGTACAAGACCGGTCTCGGCGACGGGATAAAGATCAACGGCTTCACGATGTGGCTTTCGACCCTGCTGTTCTGCATTGCGAATTATAACAAGACGCTCTCGCAGGCTCAGAAGGATGAGAACCTTGAAAAGATAAATTCGTACCTGAGCCGTATTTCTGCGGAGGATGAACTGACCGGCATACACAACATGGTCTACTTCCGCAGTGAGGCCGAAAAGCTGCTCAGCTACGTTACCACCGACAGGGAAAAGGTAATTTTCCTGTTCTTTGATATTGAAAATTTCAAATCGTACAACGACAAATATGGCTTCCACAGCGGAAATGAGCTGCTCATCAAGTTTGCACGGCGCATGGATGAGGCTTTCAAGGGTTCGCTCGTTGCGAGGTATTCGGATGACCATTTTGTAGTGCTGACGAAGAATGAGGGAAGTCAGGAAATAATCCGTGAGCTTTCGGATAATATCCGCGAGCTGCAGGGCGAAGTTCAGCTCGCACTCAAATGCGGTGCCTACAAGCCTGCCGAGCATGAAAGCGACATCAGTCACGCCTGCGACAGAGCGCGTTTCGCCTGCAACAGCATAAAGAAGCATTTCGACCGGAATTATTGCCTCTATGACAAGACCCTCGAGACCCGCTTCACACTCAGGCAGTATATCGTTAATAATATTGACAATGCTATCGCCAATAATTACATCAAGGTCTACTATCAGCCTGTCGTTTCCACAAAGGATGGCAAGCTCTGCGGCTTTGAGGCTCTCGCAAGGTGGCAAGACCCGAATTACGGCCTTCTCCCGCCGGGTGCTTTTATTGAAGTCCTTGAAGAATACCGCCAGATACACAAGCTCGACCAGTGTATAATTGAGCAGGTCTGCCGGGATTACCGCCGCACCTGTGATAACAAGGAGCCGTTCGTGCCAGTTTCGCTCAATTTCTCACGGCTTGATTTCGAGCTTTGTGATATAGTTGGAATTCTAACAAACCTTGCGGAAAAGTACAATGTCCCCAAGAGCTACCTTGACATCGAGATAACTGAGAGTGCCCTTACCGAGCAGCAGAATTTCCTCCAGGCAGCAATGAAGCGCCTGCGCGAGGAGGGCTACAGTATATGGCTCGATGACTTCGGAAGCGGCTATTCGTCGCTGAACGTGCTGAAGGACTACCAGTTCGACGTGCTGAAAATAGATATGAAGTTCCTTAGCGGCTTCCCGGACAATAAGAAGACAAAGACCATTCTGAACAATATAGTAAGCCTCAATAAGCAGCTCAATATGGTGTCTCTCACCGAGGGGGTCGAGACTCTCGAACAGTATGAATTTCTGCGCAGTATAGGCTGCGACAGAGTGCAGGGCTTCTATTTCAGCAAGCCCGTGCCATATGACGAGATGAAGGAGAAAATACTCTCCGGCAAACTCATGGTCTCGGACAAATTCGTGAAGGCATAATATTCAGGGCGCACGGGTAGACCGTGCGCCCTTTTAGTACTTATTTGATTCGCTGTCGAGGATCGTATAAAGGATCCGGTAGAGTGCAGCAGCGTCGTCGGGGGAGAGCTTGATGCAGCTGCCAATCCGGAAGGGGACATCGACCGCTTTTTCGCGCAGGGCTTCGCCCGCATCGGTAAGCTCAACGATAAGGACACGCTCGTCCTCGGAACTGCGGTGGCGTTGAACATAGCCCTTGGCCTCGAGGCTTTTTAGCACTGGGGTGAGGGTACCGGAGTCAAGGTGAAGCTTCTCGCCGAGCTCCTTTACGGAAATGGAGCGCACCTCCCAGAAGACGAGCATGGCGATATACTGGGTATAGGTCAGGTCGAGCGCGGTGAGAAACGGGCGGTACTTCCTGATAATTTCCCGTGAGCAGGCGTAGAGCGGGAAGCATAGCTGGTTTTCCAGCTTCAGAGCGTCGTATTTATCCGGCATTTTTCTGAGCCTCATAAGCCTCGCGGACTGCGATGCAGAGCTGGTCGGCGCAGGAAGTGGGACGTCTTCCGCAGGTATTGCCTTTGAGCTTAGCTTCAATCTCCTCGACGGTCATACCGTCAACGAGCTTAGAGATAGCCTTGAGATTTCCGTTGCAGCCTCCGAGGAAGGAAATATTGGTAACGACGTTACCCTCGATGTGAAAGCTGATCTCCTGTGAGCAGACCATTTTAGTTTTGTAGGTATAATCCATAGCGATGACCTCCTTTAATAATCAAGAGCAATTCAATTTAGCTCAATTTAATTTTACAACATTTTTTCCGGTTTGTCAAGAGGTTTTTGAAATTTTGGGGTAAATAACAAACAATATGGTCGGGAAATGCCGGCGCTTGCGTAATTGTCATGCCTCACAGATGTGGTATAATGGCAGTTTGCGAACGCCAAATCACAAAAAACTTATATTCCCCAATTTTTTAGTAAGTGCTGAGTTTTTCAGTGCATATCCGGCATCAGCCTTGACAATGGGCTGGATATGTGTTAAAATTTAATTGAAAATACTTTTTGACATAAAGGGGCTGATCTTATAAAAAATACACGGCTGACAAGGATACTGATATTTGTTTTCAGCTTCATACTGCTGCTTGCGGGAACGGTCGTGAGCTATACCTGCAGTGTATTCCGGGTTCCGGCGCTTACTGATTGTGACCTCGAAAAAGCTGGTATTTCTGGCGCAAATAAGCTTATGATAGTTGCGCATCCGGACGACGACGTGATCTGGGGAGGGGCTCATCTTATGGAGAAGGGCTACTTCGTGGTCGTAGTGACAAACAGGTCAAACACAGTGCGGAAAAAGGAGTTCGAGAAGGTGCTCAGTGCGACCGGAAATTCGGGTATTATCCTCAGCTATCCCGACAAGTCCTTCGGCAGAAGGGATAGCTGGAATCACAACAAGGACGACATCCGCGCTGACCTCGAAAGAATAATCTGCTGCCAGCACTGGGACCTGATCGTTACCCACAACGTCGACGGAGAATACGGTCACATCCACCACAAAATGACTCACAGTATCGTGACGGATATTTTCACGGAGCACCGCCCGGAGCTTGACACCGACCTTTATTTCTTCGGGAAGTATTACCCGGTTGAGGAGATCGGAAGTGTTCAGGACGAGCTCCCACGCATCACTCCGGAGCAGCTTCGCTTCAAGGAGGAGATGCTCAAGCTTTACAAGTCGCAGTCAAAGGTCATCGCAAAGCTCAGCCACATGAACGAATTTGAGGACTGGATACTTTTTGACGGAACAAACGGCTGACGCAAATAGAAAAACGCCTGCGGATATGCAGGCGTTTTCCTTGCCATCAATTATTATTTACAGCATAAACATCGTATTTTGTGAGGATATAACAGCCGGATTCGCAGAAATACAGAATCCGTTCACCGTTTCTGAGTGCGTTCCGGGTTTCCGCATCATTGAATGCTTCTTCGCTGAATTTTGTATAACTGTCGTCGTTGACACAGCCGATACCCCATGCACACTGATAGCCGTTCCTGAACTCAAAGGTCAGGTATTCACCGCTCAGGTCATCGGTACGGTAGGTTATATGTCCGTCTGCCTTGAGGCGGTCGAGGGTCTCAGCTATAAGGCTGAGCTTTGTTTCCGAGTCTGGCGTTGCCGTATAATCGGAGCGTTTCGACGTAAGCTGGAGGTTACCGAGGCATTGGTATACATCTGGACTCAATTCCTTGAAGTCCTCCTCGCCGCCTTCTGACGTCGTTGGCTCTGTAAACTCATTACTGGTGGGTTCATCAGTCACCGGATCTGTAAATTCATCACTGGTGGTCTCATCGGTCGCCGGATCTGTAAATTCATCACTGGTGGGCTCATCGGTCGCCGGATCGGTGTCCTCCTCAGTGGACAGCTCAGAGGTCATCCAGGGAACAGTCGGCAGTTCCGGCTCTGTTGGGAAAACATTGTGGCTTTCCTCAGGCACAGCATCTGTTCCTGACGCAGGCTCGTCACTATGCTGGTGATCTTCGCCGGTATGCTCCATGCTCTGTGAAGCTCCGGCGTGAAGGCCTGAGCTGTCGTTATCGGAGCCTTTGTTTTTGTTCAAAAGTGCGAGGGTAACACCTCCGCCAAGCAATACTGCAGCGATCACAGCAGCGGCGGCTATCCTGCCTGTGCGCGGACGGAGACTTGGTGCCGGAGGTTCACACA
>CAMOXW010000178.1 GCA_946629405.1 uncultured Ruminococcus sp. | reverse complement strand
TCAGCTTCGCTGACATCTCCCCGCACTGCGGGGAGTCACCCCAGACCCCTTTCCAAAGACTTTTGGCATGGTTTTCCCCGCAAGGGTATAAGGTTCTGGATAGTAAAAAACAACCGGAAGTCTGTACGTCTTCCGGTTGTTTTTATACCCTTGCGGGGAAAACAAAGATAAATGTTTTTGAGAGAGTTTGATGAAGAACTTCTTCAAAAAGCTCAGCCTCAACAATAAACGTGCAAGCTGCCCCATACAAATAAAAGGCAGATATCAGAATATCGAGGTGATACCGGACTTGACGCCCTGACTGAGGAGGGTCATTATCACGCCGGCAAGCAGGATGCCGAGGACAACGGCGAGAATGCTCTTTTTGAAGTCGAGGTCAAGTATGCTCGCAGCGAGAGTGCCTGTCCACGCGCCGGTGCCCGGAAGTGGGATGCCGACAAACAGGAGAAGTGCGATATATATACCTCTGCCCGCTTTTTCCTGAAGCTTCTGACCGCCCTTCTCACCCTTTTCAAGGCACCATGAGAAGAACTTCCCGATCGCAGGCTTATCGCTTCCCCAGACAAGTATCTTTCTTGCGAAGAAGAATATCAGCGGCACGGGTATCATATTTCCGACCATGCAGATGATAAGGCACCATAGCCACGGAAGTCCCATGCCGGTGCCGACAGGGACACCGCCTCTGAGCTCCACGAGGGGGACCATTGATATAAAAAATGCTATAAGATATTTTTTTAACATAAGATAATCTCACTTTCGGCAAAATCAAACAATAACATTATCTCACAAAATCCTCCGTTAGTCAAGACCTTTGCAAGAATTTCTTATGACATCAAAAAGGGATGCCCTGAAGCATCCCCTTTTTTATCCTGTGTCAGGCTGTCTCAAACTGCGAATTATAGAGCTGCGAATAGAAGCCTCCGCGTGCAAGAAGTTCATCGTGAGCTCCCTGCTCTATGATATCTCCGTCCTTCATGACAAGTATCACATTGGCGTTGCGTATCGTTGAGAGGCGGTGAGCAATTACAAAGCTCGTTCTGCCCTGCATAAGTCTGTCCATTGCGTCCTGTATCAGAACCTCGGTGCGGGTATCGACTGAGGATGTAGCCTCATCGAGGATCATTACCCTCGGGTCGGCAAGTATCGCCCTTGCGATCGTGAGGAGCTGTTTCTGTCCTTGTGAAACGTTGCTTGCGTCTTCGTTGAGGACCATATTATATCCGTCCGGCAGCGATTTTATAAAGTGGTGGGCGTGAGCAGCCTTTGCTGCTGCGATGACCTCATCGTCGGTAGCACCAGGTTTTCCGTAGCGGATATTCTCCATGATAGTGCCGTTAAAGAGCCATGTGTCCTGGAGCACCATTCCGAAGCTCTTTCTGAGCTCGCTGCGCGGTATCCTCCGTATATCCACTCCGTCAAGCGATATCGTGCCGGAATTCACATCATAGAAGCGCATGAGCAGCTTTACTATGGTCGTTTTTCCAGCACCGGTAGGACCAACTATCGCGACCTTCTGGCCGGCGCTTATATCTGCGCTGAAATCGCCTATTATCGTCTTTTCAGGCGTATAGCCGAAGGAAACGTGGCTGAACGAAACTCTGCCCTCGACGTTCTGCGGTATCACCGGGTCGGCAGGGGACTGCTCCTCCTCCTTTTCGTCAAGAAACTCGAATACTCTTTCTGCCGCTGCTGTCATTGACTGTACCTGATTGATGACCTGTGCTATCTGCTGTATCGGCTGGGTGAACTGCTTTACATACTGGATAAATGCCTGTATATCGCCAATACCGATAACTCCGCGTATTGCGAGAAGACCTCCAGCGATAGCTACTCCGGCATAGCCGAGATTGCCGACAAACATCATCACCGGCATCATTATTCCGGAGAGGAACTGCGATTTCCATGCTGATTTATAGAGCACATCGTTGGTCTTGCAGAATTCATCGACCTTGTCGTCCTCCTTATTGAACGCCTGAACGACTGTGTGGCCACTGTAGGTCTCCTCGACAAGTCCGTTTATATGGCCGAGATACTCCTGCTGTGTGCGGAAGTGCTTCTGCGACTTCTTTATCACGAATGACAGGAGAAAGGCGGATATCGGCAGTATCACAAGGGATATCAGCGTCATGAGAGGCGATATTGAGAGCATCATGACGAGCGTTCCGATAAGTGTTGCAACGGACGTGATTATCTGGGTTATGCTCTGGTTGAGTGTCATTCCGAGGGTATCGACGTCGTTGGTTATGCGCGAAAGAACCTCGCCGTAGGTACGGCTCTCGAAGTAGCTCATCGGCATACGCCAGATCTTCTCGGAGATGTCTTTCCTCATGCGGAAGGAGATCTTCTGCGATATTCCTGCCATTATCCAGCCCTGTGCGAAATTGGCAACGGTGCTGAACAGGTATAGCGAAAGGGTGAACAGGAGTATTTTGGCGATATAGCTGAAGTCGATGCCGCCTGTTCCTGCGATCTTCTTCATAAGTCCGTCGAACAGCTCGTTCGTCGCACGAGCCATTATCTTTGGTCCCGCGACCGCGAAAACTGTTGAAACTGCCGCGAGGACCATGACTATGATTATCGGTATTTTGTAGGCACCGATGTAGGCAGTGAGCTTTTTCAGCGAGCCCTTCATATCCTTCGGCTTTTCGCCGGGAGCGAATCTTCCGCCCGGTGCGAGGCCGCGTCTTCGCGGTGTACTGTTCTCACTCATTGTCCTCACCTCCGGCGCTCTTTGCAAGCTCCTCAGGCGAAAGCTGAGAGCCTGCTATCTGTTTGTATGTCTCGCAGTCGCGGAGAAGCTGCGTGTGTGTGCCGATACCGGCTATTTTTCCTTCGTCAAGAACGATTATCTGGTCAGAGTGCATTATGGTGCTTATACGCTGGGCGACGATGATAACGGACGAATCACCGACGTGCTCACCGAGAGCCTTCCTGAGCGCTGCATCTGTCTTCATGTCGAGCGCGGAGAAGCTGTCGTCAAAAATGTAAATGGCAGGCTTGCGGACTATCGCTCTCGCTATCGAGAGACGCTGCTTCTGACCGCCGGAAACGTTCGTGCCGCCCTGTGAAATGCTTCTGTCGAAGCCTTCGTCTGTGTTGCTGATAAACTCGGTCGCCTGAGCGATATCCGCTGCAAGCTGCAATTCAGCGTCGTCCGCCCCGGCATCGCCGAAGCGTAGGTTCGAGGCGATAGTTCCCGAGAAAAGGACTCCCTTCTGCGGGACAAGTCCGATCATCCCTCTCAGCTCAGAGAGAGGGAGCTTTCTAACGTCAATGCCGTCAACCGTTATGTTTCCGGCTGTGACGTCGTAGAATCGCGGGATAAGGTTTATCAGTGTAGTTTTTCCGCAGCCGGTGCTGCCGATTATCGCAGTAGTTTTTCCCGGTTCTGCGGTGAAGCTGATATCCTCAAGAGCGTCGATATCTGCATTCGGATACCGGAAGGATACCCCGCGGAATTCTACACGTCCGGCAGGCTTTTCAATGTGCTCCGGAGCCTCGGGGTCGAGTATGCTCGTTTCGGTCCTGAGCACCTCGTCGATACGCTCCGCGGCAACACCTGCTCGCGGCAGCATTACGGACATTACCGTGAGCATGAGGAAGGATATGACTATCTGCATGGCGTATGTGATGAAGGCGGTCATTGCGCCGACCTGGAGTTCACCGCTGTCGATGCGGTGTGCCGATACCCATACTATAATGAGAGTCGTGCCGTACATGATAAGGGTCATTCCCGGCAGCATGAACGCCATTGCGCGGGATGTGAAGAGCTGTGTACGCATGAGTTTCCTGTTTGCTTCGTCAAAGCGCTCCTCCTCAGTCTTTTCCCTGCCGAATGCACGAATAACGGGAAGTCCGGTGAGTATCTCGCGCGAAACGAGGTTGAGGGCGTCCACAAGCTTCTGCATTATCCTGAACTTCGGCATAGCCACGATCATCAGGAACATAACAAGGGCAAGTATCGCGCCAACTGCCGCAATGATTATCCAGCTCATGTGAGCGCCGGTGCTGAGCACCTTGATAACGCTGCCTATGCCGAGGATCGGTGCGTACATCAGCATCCTCAGGAGCATCGCGGTAACGAGCTGTATCTGCTGTACGTCGTTGGTGCTGCGGGTGATGAGGGAGGCGGTCGAGAATTTGTCCATTTCGGTGTTGGAGTAGCTTATGACCCTTTTGAATATCTTCCCGCGGAGGTCTCTGCCGACACCTGCGCCGACCTTCGCCGCGAGGTAGCCCGCACATATCGAGGCGGCAAGCATCAGGAACGCCATGAGAAACATTTTTCCGCCCTGTGTCCAGAGGTAGCGCTTCTGCGCCGCATCAATGTCAACTCCGGCAGCCTCGCTGCATGATATAGCGTAGGAGATGCCCATTGACTTCATCGTGCTGCTTCCGACCGTTTCAACAGTCGTTTCAAGCTGAGCGCGAACTGCTGACATACTGGAGGCATCGGAATTTTCTCCCTGAGAAAGCGCAAGCATAACCGGCCGCATATCGACGAGTGTGACAGATTTTCCGTCGTCGTCCTCGCCGGGAGAGGTCTTCAGCTCAGTGCCGAGGAACTGTGCGATCTCATCGAGGGTCATACTGTCAAGGGCGGCGTCAGGCATGGACTGCGCGAGAGTTGCCCTGAACTGAGCCTCGGGAGTATTTGCGGACTGATGGGTGAGAATTAGCGGTATCATGAATCTGTCATCGGCATCACTGAGAGCTCCTGCGGACATGGAACGGCGGACGTAAACACCGTCACGAAGCTCATAGATGTCTTCCCATTCGGCCTTCTCGTTATCTGTCATAAACATCGAAGAATAGGGCATTTCCTCCGGAGTCATCTTCTCCGGGAGAATATGTCCGACGCCGTGGTTCTGGATGCCTATGTCGATCATATCTGACGTGTACTGCGGCATAGCAAGGTCACAGTAAGCCTGTATGACAAGAAGCAGCAGAACGGCGAGCACCATGTGCCAGTAAGGCGCCATGTTAGCAAATATCTTTTTCATCATATCCTCCTTATACATTAAATATACAAATATTTATTATAGCACAAACGATATATCATGTCAAGGCGAAGTGATTAGTGGTCAGAGCCGAGAAAGCTGAGAGTTATGGAGTCCGCTGCGCTCACATTTTTAAATACGCCGCCTTCAGGCGACACCATAAATAACAACTAATAACTACTTACTAAAAGGCTCGCGTAAATGGGACTTGAAATCGGGGCTGAAGCGTGGTATAATATAAGCATCAGCTAAGGAGGTGCAGGATGAACAGCGGAAATTCAGCCTATTGGCGCAGAAAACAGCGTATACATGCCATAATACAGATCGGCAACAAGGACGATTTCCTGAGCCGCAGCTTCGACTATTTCATTGCAGTCGTCATAGTTTCCAACATCGCAGCGACCTTCCTCGACACGTTCAGCGAGCTCTCGGACTTTTCAGGAATTTTTACGGTCATTGACGGCGTGACGGTGAGTATTTTCTGTGTGGAATACCTTATGAGAATATGGACAGCAGACCTGCTCTATCCCGAGAATAATCCGGTCATGGCGCGGGTGAGGTTCCTGCTCTCTTTCGATGGTATAGTCGATCTGCTTACGATACTGCCGTTTTTCTTCCTGTCGGGCTTCATCGTTTTCAGGATGCTGAGGGTCGTGAGGATACTGCGGCTTTTCCGCATAAACTCGCAGTATGACTCATTCAATGTCATAAAAACGGTACTAATCGAGAAGCGCAACCAGATCGCTTCGTCGGTATTTATAATAATTGTGCTCATGCTTGCGTCGTCGCTCGGCATCTACAGCGCAGAGCACAGCGCTCAGCCGGAGGTGTTCAGCAACGCATTTTCGGGCATCTGGTGGAGCGTTTCGACCCTTCTGACCGTGGGCTACGGAGACATCTACCCGGTGACGGTCGTGGGCAAGATAATGGCTATATTCATAGCTTTTCTTGGGGTTGGCGTAGTTGCGATACCGACCGGTATCATCAGCGCAGGATTCGTTGAGCAGTACACGAAAAAACAGAATTCCAATAAGTATTTCAGCGACATCAAACAGCTTGGCGAGGTCCTCGTGGATGCAGAGAGCTGTTTTCTTGGGTTGACAGTTGCGGAGACCGAGGAGGAATTCGCCGTTCGGGTGTTAGTCATGATACGAAATGATCTGACTGTCGTGCCGTCTCCGGGGCTTAAAATCAAGGAAAACGACATTCTTGTCATTGGCAGTGATAAAATAGTAAAAAAATAAACAGCAGGTAACTGCTGTTTTTTAATAATATGCAGATTTCCGGGAAAAATACCATTATAAAGTTCCCGGAGGATTATATGAAAAGACTAATAAAAATTCTGCTCGCGCTGCTCATTATAGAGCATGGAAGTTCGCTCGTCAGCGGTATACAAGGATATTTCAGCTCATCAACAAGTGTTGGCACACGGGTGAGCGAGTATGTTGAAAACGTCGGAGAATTTTTTCGCAGGCTCGGATTTGAACCTCAGAATGAGAAGTCCTCATAGTCCTCGGGTATGAACCGGTGATAAGAAACATGGCTTCCGTCGAGATCGTCCTCCACTGAGATACAATATCGGTAGTCGTCCGGTACTCCATCCGCAAAATATAGGAGATAGTCGAACTCGCCGCTGTTGCTTTTGTCCTCGATGCAAACACAGTCTGAATAGCTGAGAAATAGCCTTTCTACGTCGGAAAAGCTTATTCCATGATGCCTTAGAAGCTCTATCAGATCGGAGAGGAAGGAATTTTTCGGCGTATTTTCGTGGACGAAGCGAACTCCTTCGGCGGGAACAGTGATACAGACGCCGTCTTTGATGTCACGGAAGGACAGCACTCCGAGCCTTCCGGAAGCGTACTCCGCGAAGCCTGCAAGAGCATTTGCAGCATTATTCAGTGAGATTTCAGCCCCGAGAAGGTGGCCGAGAGAGGTGTACATATAATTAAGGCTGATCGGACGTTCATCGAAGCCGAGCTTGAGCTGAGCTTCAGTGATATTTTCGGTCAGGTTTTTTTCGAGTCGTTGATAATTCATAATGATCACTCCTATCATAGTAATATTACCACATAAGAAAAGAAAAATACGGTTTGTTAGCCATGTACAATCTGCCGGCTGTGCAAATAGACCAAAAATTTCGCAAAATCATCTGGATTCTTTTAGTTGACAAATTGTGGAATTGGTGATATAATAACATTACTGTCAAACGCGGACGAGACGTAAAGGGATTTGGCTTTGGGAAAAGTTTTGAAAAAATTCTGAAAAGGTCTTGACAAAGTGAATTGACTGTGATATAATATAAAAGCTGCTTTACGGAGCGGCGATCACAACAAAAAGTTTTTTGAAAAAACTTTGAAAAAGGTATTGACAAGAACGAAAAGTTGTGATATAATATTAAAGCTGTCTCACGAGAGACAAGCACAGCAGCTTGAAAATTGA
>CAMOXW010000177.1 GCA_946629405.1 uncultured Ruminococcus sp. | reverse complement strand
TCAATTTTCAAGCTGCTGTGCTTGTCTCTCGTGAGACAGCTTTAATATTATATCACAACTTTTCGTTCTTGTCAATACCTTTTTCAAAGTTTTTTCAAAAAACTTTTTGTTGTGATCGCTGCTCCGTAAAGCAGCTTTAATATTATATCACAGTCAATTCACTTTGTCAAGACCTTTTCAGAATTTTTTTCAAAACTTTTCCCAAAGCCAAGTCCCTTTCAGTCTCGTCCGCGTTTGACAGTGTTATTATTATACCACCGTTTTTCGCTCTTGTCAAGCCAATATTTATCATCAGTTCACTCATCACTTTTATGCAGTTTTAACAACCATTCACATCCGGCTTATCCCTGAGTAGGTCCAGTAAGCCGAAAATACTGCCGCAACGCCGAGCAGTACCCAGAAAAGCGTGATATTCTTACCGAGAGCATCCTCATACTCAAAATGCTCCGGGTCCTTTGGACTGCACACGATGAGCTGCTTTGAACCTACCTCAAACGGCTGGTTATAGCCTGATTTGTCAACTGCTTCGATCGTTTTTCCGTCGATCTCATAGCGCATTTTGTGAGCATAGCACTCCAGGCGCTTTTTCTTGCCGACCCTTACCTCAGTGACCTCCATGACCTCCGCGAGTACCGTAGTTCCGTGCTTTTTCATGTACAGCAGCCCTCTGAGCTGAATTCCTGCCACGATCATGATGATTATTCCGACAACGCCCCATACCAGAAGCTGCATTCCGATCACTCCTTTGCGAATATTCTAACACAATATCGTAGATTTGTCAACTGAGAAAAAACCTCCCCGGCTAAACGGAGAGGTCTTGTGTTCATTTATTATAGTCCAGTATATCCTTTAAAGTTTTTCCTTTATCCGTTAAAAGCGGTCTGTCGTCAGGGTATTTGCCGATCTCTGTTGAATCCCAGCTTTCAGCGACCCATACGCCTGCCACACTTCCGGGATCGGTAAATTTTACAACATATTCAAAGCCTGAAAGATCAATGTACTGCTTCAGCTTGGCCTTAAACGCTTCCTCATCGGTAACGCCGTCACATCCGTCAGAGCTCACAAGAGCGCCCTTGTTTCCCATCCATGTTACTCCGGACGCATCAAGGTCTGTCGCCGCAGTCAGGCAAGCCTTTCTGAGATCATCAGCCTTTTTGTACAAGGAGTCAAGATCGTCCTCAGTTTCAGCTTCGGTCTCTGCCTCGGTATTCTCCTCTGTTTCAGCCTCGGTCTCTGCCTCGGTATCCTCTTCTGTTTCAGCCTCTGTCGTTTTCTTTGAAGCCTTTTCAGTCTGCTCCTCAGTCTCAGCCTCTGTAGATGCCGCAGTGCTTGCGGTGCTTTCGCTTGAATCGCTGCTTCCGCATGAAGCTAATGCCGATACCATTGAAAGGCAAAGAAGCGAGAGAATTATTTTCTTTTTCATACTATTCCTCCTTATTCCGGCAGATTTTCTGCCTGAATAAAGTATATCACAGCTCAAATTCTGTGTCAATCACCAATGTGCTACAATATTCCTGATAAAGGCTTATGATTTTTATTCAAATATGTTGTCTGAAAGTAGCGATCATGGTGATTATTCCGACATTTCTTTGCGAATATTCTAACATAATAGCAGAGATTTGTCAACGAAAAAGTCTCCCCAGCGCTCTGGAGAGACTTTATAATTATGAATGTGCATCAAGAACTTCCTTGAGACTCTAGCCGTTTTCTGATGTGACAAGAGGTATTTCGTCAGGATATACGCCGGAGAATTTCTCACCAGCGCGGCTGATTATTAGTGCTGACCTCAATGCCGTCTTCGTTTACAGAACTGTAAGCATCGTCCACAACTCTCTGAACGGCTATCCCGAGCCTTCCGTAGATCTCTTCGTCCTCAAATTCACCGCCTGATACGAAGTCATCTTCCGTAACATAGCCCGAAGGATATGTGCCCACAAACTCACCGTCATTCGTCAGGACAACCGCCGTACATGAGGAGTTTTTGATGTACGCTGCTCCGGTCATCTCGTCAAATTTTTCAAAATAATTGAATACACCCGGTCCGAGAATCTCATTAGCATTTCCGCTGGTCAGCGTAATATCAGCTGACATGACACCATCGTCAAACCTGACCCACCCATCGTATGTGAGCTTTATACCCTTAGCGTCCGCATCCGTAAGCGTAGACTCGAAAGCCTTCTGAACCGACGAAGCGGCTGAATCTGCCGACGTAATATTACTTCTGATATTGTAAAGCTCCTCCTCAACTCTGTTCTTCTTGCCGGAATTTCTGAAAGAATCGCTGCCGAAATCAGCGTCCGATTCGCTGTAGCCTGCCTTTCTTCCGTTGATATTTCCGGTGCCGCCCTCACTTCCGCATGAGCAGACACTTCCTCCGAGAATGCACATTGTCACAAGCAGTCCGATTATCTTTTTCATTGTTATCCCTCCTTTTATGTCGATATTGCAAAGCTGCCGCAAAGCCGTTCTGCGGCTTTTAACAGGCGATAAAGCATTTATCGAAGTCATTATATCACCTTCTAATGATAATTACTATATTTTTCTTTTAATAAGTTAGTTGTTTTATGCAAGAAACTGCCGGCTTATATCTTGATTCGCTCTCACTCATTGTTAAACAAAACAGGACGCCCGCTCGGACGTCCATTTTTATGTATTGCCGTTATCACGCCATCAGCTTTACCATTACTGCCTTCTGAGCATGGAGTCTGTTCTCGGCTTCCTCGAATATCTCGTTTGCATGAGCCTCGAATACCTTCTCGGTGATCTCCTCCTCGCGGTGTGCGGGCAGGCAGTGGAGCACCATTGCGTCGTCGTGTGCGAGCGACATGAGTTCGTCGTTGATCTGGTAGCCGGCAAAAGCCTTCTTACGCTTTTCGGCTTCGCCCTCCTGACCCATTGATGCCCAGACATCTGTATAGAGAACGTCTGCGCCCTCGGCAGCATTTTTCGGTGAATCCGTCATCTCAAACTTATCGCCGTACTGAGCAGCAAAGTCAAGTATCTCCTTCGGAGGCTGGTAGTCATCCGGGCAGGCGATAGATACGGACATACCTACCTTTAATCCGCCTACGATGAGTGAGTTTGCCATATTGTTTCCGTCGCCTATGAAGCACATTTTCAGGCCCTCAAAGCTTCCCTTGAACTCACGGATAGTCATGAGGTCCGCAAGCACCTGACAGGGGTGGCAGAAATCCGTAAGGCCGTTGATTATCGGGATGCTGCCGTATTTTGCAAGGTCCTCGACCTCCTTCTGCTCGAAGGTACGGATCATTATTCCGCTGAGGTAGCGGGAGAGCACTCTTGCGGTATCCTGAACAGGCTCACCACGTCCGATCTGGAGGTCGTTAGAGGAGAGAAAGAGCGGATATCCGCCGAGCTGGTACATACCTGTCTCAAAGGAAACTCTTGTGCGTGTAGATGCCTTCTGGAAGATCATTCCGAGGGTCTTTCCCTTGAGGTGGGGATGCGGGATGCCGTGCTTGAGCTCATATTTGAGCTGGTCGGCAAGGTTGAGTATATCTATGATCTCATCTGTGCTCAGGTCGAGCATTTTAAGTAAATGTTTCATGTTTCTTTCCTTTCAGGGTCATTTCTGCTTGTTCATATCACCGAACGCCTTGTCGATTGCGACTGCAAACAGCGGGATATAGTCGTCAAAAGCAGTATTTTCTATTTCAATGCCATAGTGAAGCTCGTTGGTCACGGTCGTCTTTGTTCTTATGTGCCCGACGATATTCTCGTTGAGCACGATATTGAAATCCCTTCTGTCCTTGCTGACGAGGGAGTATTTCATATCCTTTCCCTCGGCGGTGATGGTCGGGTCGAGGAACATTGACTTGCATTCGAGCTTCAGGAAGGTGGTATCATTGAGGATAATAGTGAAGCCGGGTTTTCTGTCGTCTCCGGTCTGGACTATCGTATAGAGCACATAGTTGCTCGCATCAAGCAGGTTATACTTCTGACCGAAGCCTTTTTTCTTGATGGTATAGAGCAGGCGCTGCTTTTTATCCTCAACAACGTATTTATTACCGCCTTTCGGCGCTACTAACAGCTCCATCATCATTCCTCCAGTATTCCGATAAGAATGTCAAGTCCGGCTTTAAGTTCGTCATATGATATTGTCAGAGGCGGCAGGAGTCTGACCTTATCCTTTGCCGTAAGCACGAGAAGCCCCCTGTTGAGAGCCTCCTTTGCGACCTCACCGGCTTTTTTTGTCTTTAGCTTTATGCCGATCATAAGCCCGAGGCCTGTCACTGAAACGACCTCGCTGCATTTTTCAAGCTCAGCTTTTATGAACTCTGCTTTTTTTGTAATTTCATCAAGGAAGCCCTCACTGGTCACTCTTTCGAGCACCGCAAGACCTCCGGCACACGCTATCGGATTTCCTCCGAAGGTCGAGCCATGAGTACCGGGGGTAAGAACTCCCGCGCATTTTTCATTCATAAGGCAGGCGCCCATAGGGATGCCGCCCGCGATACCCTTTGCAAGCGTTGTGATATCGGCTTTTCTGCCGAACCAGTCTCCCGCGAGGAACTTGCCTGTTCTTCCGACGCCGCTCTGAACCTCGTCGGCGATAACAAGAACATCCTTCGGAGCGCAAAGGTCAAATATCGCGTCAACGAACTCCTTGCCGAGCGGTATCACACCGCCCTCGCCCTGGACGTACTCTATCATGACCGCGCATACCGTGTCATCGAGCTTAGCCCTGAGGTCGTCGATATTGTTGGCCTCAACGTTTACGAAGCCCTCAAGGAACGGGAAGAAGTAGTTATGGAAGACCTCCTGTCCTGTTGCCGAAAGGGTAGCCATCGTTCTTCCGTGGAAGGAGTTCACGAGAGTGATGATAGTATGTCTTCCCTTGCCGTATTTATCGAAGCTGTACTTTCTTGCGACCTTGATAGCGCATTCATTTGCCTCAGCGCCGCTGTTGCCGAAGAACACAGAGACATATCCGGCTGTTTCACACAGCTTCTGGGCAAAATCCGCCTGCACCTGAGTATAGTAATAGTTAGAATTATGCTGAAGTGTACGCACCTGAGCACACACTGCGTCAGCCCATTTTTCGTCGCAGTACCCGAGGGAATTAGTTCCTATGCCGCTTCCGAGGTCGATAAATTCCTTACCGTTCTCATCGACGCATCGTCTTCCGCTTCCCTGCTTCATTGCCATAGGGTAACGTCCGTATGAATGTGCGACGTGCTGGTCAAATTCTGCAATTGTCTTCTCGTTACTATTCATGCTGGTCTCCTTCTACGATATAGATACATATTAATTATAACGCCGAAACGCTGCCAAAATCAATAACCTGATGCTTCATTTCGGTAAATTTTTTGTATACAAGTAAACACATTTATTATATTTGCCTCAGGTGAACTGTGTGCCGATACCCTCGTTGGAAAGTATCTCGATCAGTATCGAGTGCGGCACTCTGCCGTCAATGATGACAGTCTTCTGCACGCCGCGTCTGACAGCCTCTACACAGCAGTCTATCTTAGGTATCATTCCGCCCGAGATTATGCCCTGCCTCTTGAGGAACGGCACCTCACTGACGTTGACCTGAGGGATAAGGGTCGAAGGATCGTCCTTGTCGCGGAGCAGTCCGGCAATATCCGTCATGAGAATGAGGTTCTCAGCGCCGAGCTCAGCAGCTATCCTTGCAGCGGCGGTATCGGCGTTCACGTTATAGGTATTACCCTCCTCGTCGGTGGCTACAGTAGCGATGACCGGGATATTTCCGTTTGCAAGAGCATCAAGGATGGACTTTGTGTTGACCTTTGTGATCTCACCGACCCAGCCGAGGTCCTGACCATCGTCAGATGTCTTCTTCTCGGCGATGAGCATACCGCCGTCTATACCGCAAAGTCCCACAGCACTGCCCTTATGCTGTGCAAGGAGCTGAACGAGTTCCTTGTTGACTTTGCCGGCGAGCACCATTTTCACCACGTCAACTGTAGCATCATCGGTATATCTCAGACCGTTCACGAAACGGCTCTCTATATTGAGCCTTTTGAGCAGGTCGCTTATCTCCGGACCGCCGCCGTGTACCAGGACTACCTTCACTCCTACGAGAGAAAGCAGCACGATATCGGTCATTACCGCGTCCTTCAGCTCCTTGTTTGTCATGGCATTTCCGCCGTATTTTATAACGAGTATCTTGTTATTGTACTTCTGGATATAGGGGAGGGCGTCGATGAGCACCTGCGACTTATCCTGATTTGATATCTTAACCATTTATGACACTTCCTGATCTTATTCTGCTGCTGCCTGAACCCTGCATAAGCAGATTGGCAACTCTTTGCGGCGATTTTACTGCGAATATACCGTCCGCCTTCCTGATATCCTGCCCGTTGAGCTGCGAGAAATAAGTGCCGTAGAACGTAACATAGCCGATATTGCGTTGGCTTGCCTTGCATTTTATCCCCGAGAGCTTCCCGAGCCTGTACTGCCGGAGCGAGCTGCCCTTATATATCAGCACTCTCCTGTCAGTTATCGCGTAGGAACGGTTTCTGACGCTGCTTCCGCTCATGGCGAAAACCGCCGTGATTATGAGGATAACACTCAGCGGCAGGAAGAACGGGTTCAACATGAACAGCACCGCTAAGGCTATCATGAAAAAGCCAGTGCAGCCAACACATCCGGTGCCTTTTTCATCGGCGGTAGCATTCTTTTCAGCCTCAGCGCACCAGACTATGTACTCGCCCGGCAGAAGAACCTTTGCGAATTTTGCTTCAAGCCTGCTTTTCGCCTCATACGGCTCAAGCTCGCTGTTATAGTCCTCATACGTCTGCTCATGGCTGTGGGAGCAATCCTCGCGGTACTCCTCGCTCGATGCGATATAATCATCGTCGTACTTCGCGTTCTGCCGCTCGTTGTATTTTTCGTAGTCTTCTTCTCTGCTTCTTCCGAACATATTATGAACGGTAATCTCCGTTTATCTTGACGTAATCATATGTAAGGTCACAGCCCCATGCCATTGCTCTGCCTGCGCCGGAGTTGAGGTTGATGAGCACCTTTATCTCCTCCTCGGCAAGGACCTTCTTTGCTTCATCCTCTGAGAAGGGCACAAGGCAGCCCTGACGTCCGACCGGTATCTGCCCCGCCTTTGATGCAATAACGATATCGACCTTGTTTACATCGAAATCAGCGTCAGCATATCCGACAGCACAGTAGATACGCCCCGCATTTGCGTCCTCGCCGAAGATCATGGTCTTGAACAGGCTTGAAGTTATTACCGACTTGGCAACAGTCTCGGCGACCCTGTCACTCTCAGCGCCGGCAACACAGCACTCGATGAGCTTTGTAGCACCCTCGCCGTCCCTTGCCATCATTCTTGCAAGGTTCATCATTATAACGTAAAGAGCATGGCGGAATCTGCCGAATTCCTGATTTTCGGACGAAATGAGAGCATTGCCGGCCTCACCGGAGGCAAGCACGCATACCATGTCGTTGGTGGATGTGTCTCCGTCAACACTTACGCGATTGAGCGTTACCTTGACTATATCGCTGAGCGCAAGCTGGAGCATTTCTGACGAAACAGCCGCATCAGTCGTGAGAAAGGTAAGAGTTGTAGCCATATTCGGGTGTATCATGCCGCTGCCCTTGAGCATACCGCCGAGGGTGCAGATCTTTCCGTCCATTTCAAACTTAACGGCTATCTCCTTCGGCATTGTATCCGTGGTCATTATCGCTTCGAGGGCACGCTTGTTTCCATCGTAAGAAAGCCCCTTCGCAAGCTCCGGCATACCCTTCTCGATAGGCTCGATAGGGAGCACCTGACCGATAACTCCGGTCGAAGCAACGATAACGTCCTCCGGGCTGATGCCGAGCTCCTTTGCTGCCAGCTCGCACATTCTGTTAGCCTTCTCAACGCCGTCGGGATTGCAGGTATTCGCATTGACGGAGTTCACGATGACAGCTCTTGCCTTTCCGTCCGCGATATGCTGCTTTGTGACGATTATGGGAGCGCCCTTGACCTTATTAGTGGTATAGACAGCAGCCGCAGCACACTCCCTGTCAGCAGCTATCATGGCCAGGTCGTTCTTCTTTGAAGTAAGTGAAGCTCCTGCGTGGACAAGTCCGCACTGTATACCGTTGGCGCGGAAGCCCTTTGCGGCACAGACGCCGCCCTCTGTGAATTCTATGTTATCAAATTTTACCAGTTCCATTGCCCGGTACCTCCAGTTATTGTTTAGCCTCAGCTATCTTCTGCCTGAAAGCGGCAGCTATTTTGAGATATTCAGTCTTTTCTTCCTCGCTCTGCCAGTCGCGTCCGAGAGCCTTCCTTTCGGCATCGGCAAGTATTGGGCTGAGCTCCTCATAGAACAGACACAGGTATTTCTCCTTTGCCCCGTAGAGCGTGCTCATTAGCTGCCCGTCGTATATCTCACCTGCAAAGGGGTCCCCTCGGAGTATCTCTACCGCACGTTCCATAGCGCACTTCGAGCACATCCTCTGTCTGAGCATACGACAGACATCACCGATGGTAAGCTCATCCTCTGTCTTTTCAAGTATGGAATTGAACCATTCCGTCAGGGGATAAACATTGCTTCCCTCGGGAATGTAGTCATATTCATATATCTCTTTCAGCTTCAATTTTTCCATTTCGCGTCCTCCAGCCATGCCGCATATCAGACAAGCCCAGTGGTCTCATCTATCCCGAGCATGATGTTCAGGCATTGTACAGCCGCTCCGCTCGCACCTTTTCCGAGATTGTCGAGCCTTGAACAGAGAAGTATCTGTTCATCGCTGCCGAATACGAATATCTGCATTTTATTCTGTCCGCTGAGAGTATTTGAAGCGAGGAAGAAGCTTTTCTGCTCGTCCGCGGACATAAGGGGCATTACCTCTACCATTTTTGTTCCCTCGTAGTGCCTTGCGTACATTTCATGCACCTGTGCAGGCGTTACAGCCTTCGGGAGAGTTCTCGTCTGTAACGGCACGCTTACGACCATTCCGCTGAAATAGTCGCATACCATAGGGTTGAACATCGGGGTGTATGCAAGTCCGGACACCGCCTTCATCTCGGGGAGATGCTTATGCTGCTGAGAGAGTGCGTACTGTCTTGGGCTGTTGAATTCAAAGGGCTTGTCATCGCCCTCATAAACGGCTATCGCCTTCTTGCCCGCGCCGCTGTAGCCTGAGGTAGCGTAGGC
>CAMOXW010000176.1 GCA_946629405.1 uncultured Ruminococcus sp. | reverse complement strand
ATTGCCGCAGAGCTGAGGCTGCCTACCGTAAATACAGTCATGCTCGGACTGCTCGTCGGAATATCCGGAGCAGTAAGCCTTGAAAATGCTATTGAGGCTGTCAGGGGATATATGCCGGAAAAAATCCAGGAGCGCAATATCGAAGCACTCCGCAGGGCAGTTCAGGAGGTGTCTGAATGAGACCGTATATAAGAGAAAAGAAGGACTTCTCATTCGGCGAAGTCCCTGAAAATACGTCGTTTGAGGCGGGCTACCTCGTCACAGTCAACAGCGGCTGGAGAAGCATCAGACCTGTTGTAAATACAGCTAAGTGTGTTGGCTGTGAGCAGTGCTATCTTTACTGTCCTGACGGAGTTATCGCAATTAAGGACGGAAAGGCAGCTATTGACTATGACTTCTGCAAGGGCTGTGGCATATGCGCTAAAATATGCAGACCTGGTGCGATCGGAATGGAGGCTGAACGTAAATGAGCAGAAAATTTCTTTCAGGCAACGAAGCCTTTGCTGAGGGCATTCGTCTTGCACGCCCGGAGGTGATATCCGCTTACCCGATAACACCGCAGACTATCGTTGTAGAGCGCCTTTCGGAAATGGTGGAGGACGGAAGCCTCAGGGCTGAATATGTTCATGTTGAGTCTGAGCATTCCGCAATGTCATGCGCGATAGGTGCAAGTGCTGCGGGGGCAAGGGCATTCACGGCAACTTCATCTCAGGGGCTTCTGTACATGGCAGAATGTCTGTATTACGCTGCCGGAGGACGCTTTCCTATCGTCATGATGAACGCTGACCGTTCGACAGCACTTCCGTGGAATATCTACGGAGATCAGCGCGATAGTCTTTCACAGCTTGACAGCGGCTGGATACAAGCTTACGCTGAGAACGCACAGGAGGCGCTTGACCTTGCACTTATGAGCTACAGGATTGCTGAGGATAAGCGCGTATCTACGCCGTTTATGGCGAATTTAGACGGCTTTGTTCTTACCCATACATATGAACCGGTAGATATACCGGAAAGGGAGCAGGCTGACAGGTTCCTTCCGCCTTATGTGACTGACAACCGCATAGACTTTGAGAATCCTAAGAATATGGCGTTCTCGGCAGGTCCTGATACGAATTATATCTTCAAGTACAAGGCTCATCAGGGACTTCTTGCATCGGCTGAGGTCATAAAGGAGACTGAGAAGGAATTTGCTGAGATATTCGGCAGGATGTATCCCGGCCTGATAGAGAATTACCGCACTGAGGATGCTGATTATATCATCGTAACCCTCGGAAGCATAGCGGGACTTTGCCGCGAGGTAGCTGACAGTCTCCGTGAGGAGGGAGTCCGTGCAGGAGTTGTCCGTATACGCTATATGCGGCCGTTCCCGAATAATGAGATAGCAGAGGCTCTGAAAAATGCTAAGGCATTTGCGGTCCTTGAAAAGGATATCAGCTTCGGCAACGAGGGCGTGGTATTCACAAACGTGAATTCAGCTCTGAAAAAGGCAGGAGTGAACGTGCCCGGATATAACTTTATCGGCGGTCTGGGCGGAAGAAATATTTCCGCCGGAGACATCAGGGATATCTACAAAGCTGCTGCAAATGGCGCGGACAGCGTAAACTTCATCGGTATAGGAGGCGAGAACAATGGCTGATAAAACTGTCGGGAGCATTTCCCGTGAGGAATATTTCTATGGCCACAAAGCCTGTGCGGGCTGCGGAGGAAGTCTTGCTGTAAGAGCAGCGCTTAAAGTTCTCGGACAGAATGCGGTTTCAGTGCTTCCTGCCGGCTGTATGTCTGCGGTAGGATTTAATTTTCCGCAGCTTTGCTTCTCCAACAATTCCATAATCTCAACCTTTGCAGGTACAGCTTCAATGCTCACCGGAGTTGAGGCAGGTCTCCGCGCGAAGGGCTATAAGGACTTCACAGCCGTTGGCTTTGCAGGTGACGGCGGCACGGCAGATATCGGTATACAGGCTCTTTCAGGCGCTATCGACCGCAATGACAATATCATCTACATCTGCTACGACAACGAAGCCTACATGAACACCGGCATCCAGAAAAGCGGCCTTACTCCCTTTGGTGCAAGGACTACGACAACGCCCGCCGGAGCAAATATACACGGCAATATACGTCCGAAGAAGAATATGTTCGAGATAGCTGCCGCGCACGATATACCCTATGCCGCAACCGCAAGCGTAGGCTATATCAATGATTTTATCGCAAAGGTGAAAAAGGCTTCGCAGATACAGGGTACCAAATATATCCATGTCATCGCACCTTGTCCGACAGGCTGGGGAATTGCTCCTGACGAGACTGTAGAAATTGCAAGAGAGGTCGTTGACAGCGGTCTGTGGTATCTTGCTGAGTACGAAAACGGCAGCTTCCGTCTCAATCATAGGCCAAAGGAATTCACAAGCGTTGAGGTTTATCTTAAAAGGCAGGGACGCTTCAGACACCTCACCGATGATGATATAAAGATCATTACTGACTCCCGTGACAAGAAGTGGGAGTTTATAAATAAAAACTTCGAGTTATAAACCCAGTCTATAACCTACCATAAAGATAAGGTATTGGACAAATCAGGTTATAGGGTGTATAATATAAACATACCAAACAAATATGATAAATCTGATATGGAGGATAAATACTATGAGCAGAGATATTAACAGTAAATTCTGGGACGAGGAGCTTGAAACTCTCTCGCGTCCCGAGCTTCAGAAGCGTCAGCTTGAGGACCTCAAGGAGATCGTAAAATTTGCCTACGACAACGCTCCGTACTATAAGCGTTCGTTCGACGAGGCAGGCGTCAAGCCTGAGGATATCAAGACCCTAAAGGACATCGAGAAGTTCCCCTTTATCAACAAGAAGACTCAGCGTGATACTCAGGGCGTAGGTTCATTTTTGGGTGAGCTTGCAGCAGTTCCCGAGGAGGATGTGGTGTTCATTTCTACCTCGTCCGGCTCAACAGGCGTTCCTACAATGAGCCCCTTCACAAAGAAGGACTTCGACGAGTTCCAGGAGACCGAGAGCCGCTGGTTCTGGCAGGTCGGAATGAGACCGAACGACCGTTATGTACACGCCCTCAACTTCTCGCTTTATGTTGGCGGACCTGACGTAATAGGTGCTCAGAACCTCGGGGCATTATGTATCTGGGGCGGTACTCTCCCGAGCGAGAGACTCCTCTTTATACTCAAGGCCTACCAGCCTACAGTTATCTGGACTTCGCCTTCATACGCATGGCAGCTCGGCGAAAAGGCACTCAAGAGCGGTATTGACCCCAAGAAGGATCTTAACATAAAGAAGATCATCGTTGCAGGTGAGCTTGGCGGTTCGATCGATGCTACACGAAAGGCTATCGAGGACATATGGGGCGCTGAGGTCTATGATTTCTACGGCCTGTCTGATATATTCGGCGCCTGCGCTGCACAGTGCGAATACCACGACGGTCTGCACATTGCTGAGAATCATATTCTTGTTGAAACAATTGATAT
>CAMOXW010000175.1 GCA_946629405.1 uncultured Ruminococcus sp. | reverse complement strand
CTTGTGGCACTTGAAGTAATACAGAAGCTGTCGCTGAGACCTGCTTCCGAGACAAGCTTCTTCATAATAAATTCAGCCATAGGAGAACGGCAGATATTGCCGTGGCAAACGAACATGATCCTTATCATAAGAACTCTACCTCGCCGCTCTCAAGATGATATATCGCTCCGAGCACCTTCAGTCCGTATTCCTCTTCGTCTTTTTGGATCTGTAGACTGTGCTCGATAATATCGCAACTGTGTTTTACGTTTAGACAACAGGCTTTCACCTCATCCTTTTCATCACCGATTGCTTTCACTATCTCGTCGGTTATGTACTTGATATATCCGTCAGGCTCATGGTTCATCGCAGCGTCAACTGCTCCGCAGTGGTCGTGACCGAGCACAACAATAAGTCCGGTGCCGAGATGTTCAGCGGCGTATTCTATGCTACCGAGCTGGTGGGAGTCTATAACGTTGCCAGCAACTCTGATAACGAAAAGGTCACCTATGCCTGCCGAGAATATAAGCTCCGGAACTACCCTTGAATCCGAGCAGGTAATGATTATTGCGTATGGCTGCTGACCGCTCTGACTGAACTTCAGGAGCGTATCCGGCGCTACGTTGCTTGTTAGTTCGTTTGATACGATATATTTCTGATTGCCGATAATGAGACGTTGTTTTGCCTCTTCTGCTGATATTCTGTATTCTTTCATTGTATCACCTATATTTCTTTTCTAAGCTTGCTTAGTATATTAATGCATACGGGAGTCTGTCCAAAGTGCTAAATCAGACGTTTCAAAGTGCCAAAATGGCACTTTGGAGCAATGGGCTGTACATAAAAAAGCCATCACTTTGATCAATCATGTCTTTGTTCAGTATTGCCGAATGTTTCGCAGAAGCGTCCTGCAAAGGCAGGAGGTTCGCCGTGAATATTCAGGTGAGAAATATCACCGAAAGCGGTAACGCGTAAATACGCTATACCCTCACGGCGTTCTTCAGTGCATACAGTTGTTACTGAGGTAGGAGCTGCAATAAAGCCGTGCCAGAGCAACATTGGTGAGATACCGAGAAGATGTCCGAGCATTACGCACTGGACTCCGAAATGGCAGAACAGTGCAATAGTGTCTTCATTCGGACAAATGACATTATAGTAATTGCCGTTTCTTTCATATCCGTGTTTAGCAAGTAAAGAATCAAGTCCGTTTTGTACATAAGTGATACCGTTACGCATATCTGCTTCAGCCATAACAGGAACGTCTGTCCATTTCTCTTTGTCGTAGTATTCGGGAACAGACGTCCAGTTCTGAGGCAGCATATCCCAGGCAATGCGGCGCTGACCGTCCGGTCCGATAATAAGGCTGCGGTCA
The DNA here is from genome assembly GCA_946629405.1 of uncultured Ruminococcus sp. The sequence continues at coordinate 2,540 of CAMOXW010000175.1, read as the reverse complement.
AACTCATGGAACCAGTCCAGAGTCTCTGCTGAACGTCCGCATTTTCTCAGAGTATATTCCGCAGTAGCCTTAGCCCTCCCAAGCGGAGACACATAATAAGCTGCGATATCCATAGGGGCTATACGCTCGGCAAGCATTTCAGCCTCTCTATGACCTTTTTCTGTAAGCGAATCGATAGTATAGTCAGGATCACCGTGTCTGATAATCAGCAATTTCATAGTGTTCTCCCTTTCATTTTTTAACAGGCATTCAGCGCAGCTTTGTGATATCCGCATATGATCTTATTGTTTGAATAGCTTTATCGTTCTGAATACCTGTTCGGTTGTATCGGCGAGATTACGATAGGCAGTGGTCTTATCCATAGCCTCTTCAAGTGTTGATACTTGTCTTAGTATAGGGAAATATGCGTCTATGCCGTTGGGGTTGCATGACTCCGCTCCGTTTTTAACTGTTCCGCTGAAAGCTATAACAGGTTTATCATATTTCTTCGCTATCTTTGCGATTCCAACGGGAGCTTTTCCCATAGCGGTCTGGCTGTCGAGGCAACCTTCGCCAGTGATAACAATATCTGCATCTTTTACAGAATCTACAAGCTGAGTTTCGCGCATTATCAATTCAATGCCTGATTCAAATCCTGCGTTGAGATAATACATCAGCGCAAATCCAAGACCTCCTGCTGCTCCCGCACCGGGAGTATCGGGAGAAGCTGCGGTGTTATATTTTTTTGTCAGTTCAGCGAAATTTCGGAGATATCCGTCCATTACGGGTATAAGCTTAGCTTTTGCGCCCTTTTGCGGAGCAAATACTGTGCTGCACCCATTCTTGCCGCAAAGAGGATTGGTAACGTCGCAGGCTACTTTGAAACTGCACTCCTTTAGTTCTTGTATAACATTCGTGTCATTTATTTCTGTAAGCTGCAAAAGCCCTTTTGCACCGAAGCTTACCTGCTGACCTTTATCATCGAGCATACCGAAACCGAGAGCCTGCAAACAGCCGATACCGCCGTCATTAGTTGCACTTCCGCCTATACCGATTATGAAATCACGGCAGCCATTGCGTATCGCTGAAAGAATGAGCTCGCCTGTTCCGTAAGTGGTAGTTAGCATTGGATCACGTTCATTATCAGAAAGAAGTGTAAGTCCCGAAGCCGCAGCCATTTCAATAACTGCGGTATTGTTTCGGAGAATGCCATATTTGGCGGTTATCTTTCTGCCGAGTGGATCTGAGACTTCGGCTTCACTCAATTGTCCGTTCAGTCCGTTGACGAGGGCTTCAACAGTTCCTTCTCCGCCGTCTGCAACAGGTTTTATTATTGTATCAGCATCGGGAAAAACTCGGCGTATTCCCTCTGCAGCAGCATTTCCTGCTTCAATTGAAGAAATGCTTCCCTTAAATGAATCCATTGCGATAACTGCTTTCATTTTGCGCCTCCGATAGTATCATTGATACTATTATAACATTTTTCAAATGTGTTGTAAATCCTTTCAGGGTATGCTATAATGTAATCATCAAACAAAAAAGTTTCCTTTTCAGGTGATGAATATGAAGATATTTATAGATGCAGACGGCTGTCCTGTGGTGAATATCACGGTGAGGGCTGCTAAAAGATACGGGATAGAGTGTATAATTATTTGCGATACATCCCATTCCATTCATCGTGAGGGAGTTAAAACTATCATCGTTGATAAGGGTGCTGACAGCACTGATTTTCGCCTTGTGAATCTTGTAAGTGACTGTGATATCGCTGTAACTCAGGACTACGGACTTGCAGCGATGTGTCTTAGCAAAAAGGCTATTGTGCTCAATCAGGACGGAAAGCGCTACACAGCGGAAAACATTTCGGGACTACTGGAATTTCGCGCGCTCTCCTCTAAGATACGCAGGAGCGGAGGCCGTACAAAGGGCTTGTCCAAACGAACAGTTCAGCAAGATAAAGAATTTGAAAAATCTTTGACAGAGCTGATAGGAGCAGGAATATGAAAATACTTAATCTTCATGGCTTCATGGGAGAAGCCGATAACAAGAACTACAAGGCGCTTTGGGAGGCTTTTCCGACAGAATCTTTGTGTGGTATGAAAATGGTTTATGGTCAGTTGATAAACGCTCTTGGCGACGATACCGATACAACAGCTTGTATTACAGGCGGCTTAGCAGGAGCAGAATTCGGGTATAACAATATCTCGAACCGTTGGCTCAATGCTCTAAGATAAGGATAAGGTCGATAAATTGGAAAAAAAGCTTATTCTGAATATAAAGCATTCTTGACTTTGGGCGATAGTGTATATTATAGATAGAAAACAGATTGCTGCGATACATAATAAACTGTGAGATAGGAAATATGGGAAAATATCGTCAATACTGGAGAGGAAGATCTGGTCATGCTGACCATCGTGGTGAAAAAATGAGTACATATGTATTTGAGAAACCTCTGATCAGAGGAACGATGCTGAAAAGGAAAAGCCAGTTTACGGCTTTGGTAGATATAGACGGTGAGGAATTAACTGCTCACATTCCAACGACAAATCGCATCGGTGATGTAG
>CAMOXW010000174.1 GCA_946629405.1 uncultured Ruminococcus sp. | reverse complement strand
TCTCTGATACCTGCAGCAATAAGCTTTCCGGAAAGCCTGACAGCCATGATATCATTGCCGCAGACAACAGCATCGGGGCGATCGAGGGAGCCGCTGATTATCCTGTCAGCGAATTTATCGGCAGCCTCATGCCAGTAGTCACCATACTCATAATAGCTCTTGTCGTAGAAAAGTCCGTGCTTTCTCATGGAATTTTTATATCCGGAAAGTCTCTCCTCAGCGCCGAAATTCTTTCTCGGGCCGGTGAGGCAGTATATCCGTCTGTGGCCGTGAACATCAATAAGGTGGTCGGTGATGGTCTCGAAGGCCGAGGCATCATCGACAGTGGTAGTCTCGAAATTTTTATGGTCTGCGTAATCGAGGAGCATAACGGGCTTGCCGGAGCGTTTCAGCAAGTCGTCGATGATAAGTCTTATATCCTCGCGGAAAAAGGTATGTCTGTCGTAGATGAAACCGTCGAATCTGTCAGAGAGTATCAGGTCAAAAATAGCTTTCTCGGCGTTCTTATGCGGTGACGGCACAAAAAAATTATGCAGTGGAGCGAGAACAGCGACATCGCAGTCAGCCCTGAATGCCTGAGAGATGATGCCGCGCAGTATCTCACCCTGATAGTCAACATGGCAGTCGGTAATAACAACGCCTATCAGAATACGTTTCTTCATATTAATACCCCAAATTTACATAGTACGGAACAGTCTGCAATAATTGATATGTAATATTATATCATATATTATAGTGAATTGCAAGATGATTCTGCACATTTTTTGTGAGAATTTCAAAAAATCTTCTCAACATGATATAATTCTTCATTGTAATTTTACATAATGATAGGTATAATATTATTGTAGACAAATTGTGAATCAGTCAGATTTTTATTAATTATAAAAACTATTGGCTTCTTCAACCAGGGGATACTCCGCACCGCGCGGAGAGAAAGGAACTTGACCTATGAACAGAAAATTCAGGAAAGCTGCTGCGTTTGCCGCTGCCCTTACAGTGGGAGCCTCCGGCGCAGGCCGCTTCCCGGCAGGCAAAAGCATTATCGCAGATGCTGCTTCGCCTTCAGCCACAAACGTCCTCGAATACCTCGACCGCGGCATCTCTGCCGTCAACACCGGCTCGGGTATGCTCGTGAGCTGGCGCTGGCTCGCAAACGACGATGACAACGCCGTTTTCAGACTCTACCGCGATAACAGCCTCATCTATACCAGCGAAGGCAGCAAGGGTACCTGTTACCTCGATGCCGGAGGAAATGCTTCCTCAAAATACCGCGTTGACTATGTTTCCGGCGGAAAAGTGGTCTCCTCCGAGAATTGCAGTCTGATTTCCGGGAACACCTATTTCGATATCCCGCTCTCGCCGCCTTCTTCTATCTATTCACCCAACGATATGTCCGTCGGCGACGTTGACGGCGACGGTCAGTATGAGCTTTTCCTCAAATGGGACCCCAACACCTCGAAGGATAACTCCCAGAAGGGCAAGACTGACAAGGTCTACATCGACTGCTACAAATTGGACGGCTCACGCCTCTGGCGCATTGACCTTGGCTACAATATACGCGCAGGCGCTCATTACACTCAGTTCTATGTCGGCGACTTCGACCTCGACGGAAAGGCCGAAATGACCTGCAAGACCGCTGACGGCACCGTTGACGGCACAGGCAAGGTCATCGGTGACGGCTCTCAGGTATACCGTGACGGAAACGGATTCATCTACACAGGTCCTGAGTATTACACTCTCTTTGACGGTGCTACCGGTGCAGCTCTTGATACCATAGACTATGAGCCCGGCAGAGGCGACCCTACAAAATGGGGAAAAAGCAGCGACAAAACTAACCGCGTTGACCGCTTCTGGGGAACAGTCGCCTACCTTGACGGCGTTCATCCCTGCATAGTTACGGGCCGCGGATACTACGGTCGAATGACTGCTACCGCTTATAAAGTCGAGAACAAAAAGCTCGTCAAAATGTGGATGTTCGACACCGGAACAAGCACCAGCGCAGCAGGCTATGGCTGCGGAAACCATAACAGTATGCCCGCCGATGTTGACGGCGACGGGAAACAGGAGATCATCACCGGTGCGTCTGTGATAGACGATAACGGAACGCTCTATTATACAACAGGACAGGGGCACGGCGATGCTATGCACGTCGGCGACCTCGACCCGACAAATCCAGGCATTGAGGCGTGGATCTGCCATGAAGAAAAAGCCTCAGGCTACGGTGTTTCTCTCCTCGACCTCGATCAGAAGAAGATCCTCTACCACCAGAACGGTGCCGGCGATACCGGAAGATGCTGTGCGGATAACGTCTGGGCTAAAAACCCCGGAGCAGAATGCTGGGGCAACAAGCTCTCAGATAACTCTACACCTGTAGTTGACACAAAGGGCAATACCCTCTCCTGCCGCAGACCTGCTATCAACTTCCTCAGCTACTGGGACGGCGACCTCGAAAGAGAGATCCTCGACGGATATACCGATTCTCCCGCAACTATCACCAAGATGAAGGACGACGGTACCCTCACCACACTCCTCTCAACTGACGGCTACTATACCTGCAATACAACTAAGGGAACTCCCTGCCTTTCAGCTGATATCTTCGGCGACTGGCGCGAGGAGCTCATCGTAAGAGCGGCTGACAGTAAATCTGTCCGTATATTCTGCACACCCTACAATTCTGACTACAGAGTGACTACCCTCATGCACGATGCTCAGTACCGTATGCAGGTGTCCTCGCAGAATACAGCCTACAACCAGCCGCCTCACCCCAGCTTCTTCCTCGGCACAGGCTATGATATGCCTTCCCGCCCCGACTGCACCGTAAACGGCGCGGGCGTCACCTCACACGGCAAAACAGGCGCAGTCATTGATACTGCCCACTTCTATAAGATAAAGAACGCCGGCAGCGGTCTCTACCTCGAAGCCGCCGACGCAAAGGCTCAGAACGGCACGAACGTCCAGCAGGGCAATAACGAGGACGGCGATATCTGGAAGCTCGTGGATGCGGGCGGCGGATATTACAGGATCTATTCCAGTTTAGGCGACGGAAAGACCTACCTTCTCGACCTCGATTACGGCAATCCCGACAACGGCACAAATATAGGGATCTGGAGCGATACGGAAAGCGATGCTCAGCTTTTCAAATTCGTGGACAACGGCGACGGCACCTACGCTATCTGCACAAAGGCTACCTCCGACAGCAGCGGGATCGGCGTTACCGGTGCTTCAAAGGAAAACGGCGCGAACGTTATCCAGTGGGAGTGCAATGACAGCGCTGACCAGAAATGGACGCTTGAAATCAAAGTTATGCCCCAAAACGGCAGGCTCATCAGGGATCTTCTCGTTCTGGACACCGAGAACTACCTCGACTGGGCTATCGGTGAAAGCGTCAGCGTGGGCTCCGCAGTATACGGTGACCGCGACTTTACCTATACCGCACTTCCCGCGGATATCAACGGCGCTGAGGCTATAATGACAGCCTGCGATTCCAAGAACGCTTCCGGCGACCTTGCGGCATTCACAGCAGGTGCTGACATAGCGCTCTACATCCTCCTTGACCAGCGTGTAGAAGCTGCCGGCAACACTCCCTCATGGCTCGGCAGCTGCGAAAAACTCACGGAAACAGCATCCTCAAGCAACGACGTGACCTTCAGCATTTACAGAATGGAAGCAATGTCCGGCGAGACTGTTACTTTAGGCAGTAACGGCATGAACGGCAACTGCATAACCTATACTGTATTCGCAAGGAAGCTCCCCGAGAGCGGAAGATACGTCAAGTCCCTCACCGTTGCTGATACAGCAAATTCCGGCAGCTGGTCGATATCTTCAACAGTATCAGCAGGCGAGCCGGTTTACGGCGACCGTGATGTGAAATACTCCGAGATCCCCTCTTATCTCAGCGAGGCAGAATACATCAGAACAGCCTGCGATTCCAAGAATGCTTCCGGCGACCTTGCAGCCTTTACAGCAGGCGAGGATATAACAGTATACGTTGCGCTCGACCAGCGTGTCGAGGAGGCGGGCAGCGTTCCCGAATGGCTCGGCAGCTACGCAAAGACCGGCGATACAGTACGGAACGAGAACGGCGTTGTATTCACCCTGTATTCAAAGGACGCAAAGCAGGGAGAGACCGTTACATTAGGCACGAACGGCATGACCGGCAGCGTTGTGAACTATACCGTATTCGTAACAGGTACATCGTCAGCCCCGACAACAGATACCGGCAGCAGTGACATTCTCTGGGGCGATGCAAACTGCGATGGTCAGGTAAATATGGCTGATGCGGTATTGGTAATGCAGTCCGTAAGCGCTCCTGACAAGTACAGGCTCACATCCGAAGGCGAGAAAAACGCGGATGTTGACGGCACAGAAGGCATAACCAACAAGGATGCACTTGCTATCCAGCAGTATAAGCTCAACATCATCCCTGAACTCCCGCTCTGAAAACGGGTATGATATTTCCGGACCGCTTCGAGAAATCGGAGCGGTTTTTTGTCCTCTTTGAAGGCTGTCCCATGGAAGCGTAAACTGATACGCTCTGCCGCAAAAAATAAGATCCTCATCACCAGAAACTGATGATGAGGATCATTTTTTATACTATCGTTATTTTCAGAACTTTTGTCAGGTATGTAACGAAGTTTTCTTTATATCCGGCGTTCAGCTCAGCGTAGAATACCAGACATATAGACGCATCCGTTGAGTTTATCTTGCTGTCACGGTTGACATCACAGATGTACATATCCTCAGCAGTTGGCTGGACATTTCCAGCGTTTATCTCAGCGTAGAGATAAAGTATGCGTGAAGCATCGACTGCTGTTATCATTCCGTCCTTGTTGACGTCACCTATCATATCCGGAGTAAACTCGACGGGAGGTTCAGAGGTCGTTAACGTGGTGGAAGTTGTAGAAGATGTGGTCGTCGTTGTGGTGGATGTTGTGGATGAGGTCGTAGAGGTAGTTGAAGTAGTAGATGTTGTATCAGTCGAGGTCGAAGTCGTAGAAGTTGTGGTATCAGTTGAAGTCGAGGTCGAAGTTGTTGATGTTGTAGTAGCAGTTGAAGTTGAGGTCGAAGTTGTTGATGTTGTGGTATCAGTTGATGTTGTAGTAGCAGTTGTAGCAGTTGAAGTAGTTGTGGGAGTTGTTTTGTCGATCATTACAACATCGTCAGCCTCAGAAGGAACTTCATCAATGC